>CAYGKL010000126.1:6570-8414 GCA_964350505.1 uncultured Roseivirgaceae bacterium
GCGCAATACAACATTTTCGCCAACGATCCGGGTTTCATCAAGAAAGACATTGAGAGCATTCTCTCTGTTTCTGTAGCTGATGTGAATCGTGTTTATGAAAAGTATATCAAAGGAAAAAATTACATCGCTACCAGTTTTGTGCCTAGAGGTCAGATGGAATTAGCCTTGGCCAATTCTGATAAAGCCGAAGTGGTAGAAGAAGCCATCGTGCAAGGGGCTGAGGAAACCTTCGATGCCTCCATTCAAGCAGCTTATGAAAGAACCCCTTCTTCTTTCGATAGAACAGTTGAGCCGCCAAGTGGTCCAGCACCAGAAATTCAGACACCAGAAGTGTATGAAGCTTCTTTGAATAATGGCATCAAGATTTATGGCATTGAGAATGACGAGGTTCCACTGGTTCAAATCAACATGGTCATTGATGGTGGACAGTTGCTAGAGAGCATGGACAAACTAGGCGTAGCCAATCTCATGGCCTCTATCATGACCAAAGGGACTAAAAACAAAACGCCTGAAGAGTTGGAAGAAGCTATCGATCAGTTAGGGGCTTCAATCAATGTTTTTGCTAGCAAGGAAAGCATCAGAATTTCTGCCAATACATTGGCCCGAAACTATGAAGCCACCTTAGCTTTGATGGAAGAGGTACTATTAGAACCTCGTTGGGATGAAACCGAATTCGATCTAGCGAAACAAAGTACCATCAGCCAGATTAGACAGCAAGAAGCCAACCCTAATGCTGTAGCCAGCAATGCCTATGACATCCTTATTTATGGTAAGGATGATATTCGAGCGCAGAACAGATTAGGTACCATTGAAACGGTTTCAAACCTTACAATTGAAGATTTAAAAGCTTATTATAATCAGAACATCTCTCCTTCAGTAACACGTTTACATGTAGTGGGCGATATACCTCAAAATGAATTAGTTAACTCATTATCAAGTTTGAATGCTTCTTGGAAAAGTAAGCCAGTGAAGTTGCCAGAATTATCTCAGCCAGCGGCTCCTCAAAAATCACAGGTGTACTTCTACGATGTGCCAGATGCTAAGCAGTCGGTATTGAATATTGGTTACCCAGCCATGCCAGCGACTGACGATGACTTCTACCCTGCTACGGTAATGAATTACATTCTTGGTGGTGGCGGTTTTGCCTCTCAACTGACGCAAGAGCTTCGCGAAGGAAAAGGTTATACTTATGGTGTCCGATCTGGTTTCTCAGGCAATAGCACGGATGGAAGCTTTACGATCTCCAGCGGTGTGCGAACGAACGTCACCCTAGAGTCTACACAAGTAATCAAGGACATTCTGAATAATTATGGCCCAGGTTTTACAGAAAAGGATTTAGAAACCACCAAAGGCTTCCTGATTAAGAGTAATGCAAGGGCTTTTGAAACCGCAGGTGCCAAGTTGAGCATGTTGGAAAATATCAGCGAATATGGCTGGTCTTACGACTATGTGAAGGAAAGAGAAGCCGTTGTAAAAGGAATGACGGTTGAGAAAATCAGAGCCCTTTCAGATAAGTACCTCGATGAAGAAAAAATGATCTGGTTGGTAGTGGGCGATGCCAAAACCCAACTTAACCGCATGAAAGAGTTGGGCTTCGGAGAACCAGTATTGATCAATGATATGACTGGACCGGAGAAGAAGTAAGCTATTTCTTCATTCTAGGCTTTAAAGAATAAAATAGCCCGTTGATTCTTCAGCGGGCTATTCTTTTTTACTGTCGATGTAAGTAAGGTATCTATTCGAAGCCTACTTCACATAAACTGTCTTTCTATTCACAAACTCTAAGATGCCATCTTTGGCCAGTTCTCGTCCGTAGCCAGAGCGTTTGGTGCCGCCAAAAGGTA
>CAYGKL010000127.1:0-8332 GCA_964350505.1 uncultured Roseivirgaceae bacterium
CCATTAGATTGGCAAACAGGATGTTACAAAAGCGGGACATTACCTCAATACGTTATTCCAACATGATAGTAAATTCTATTGAACATTCAAACACCCGAAATTTCGTTTCGGGTGTTGTTTTTTTACTTTTTACGACACTCTTTTGTATTTCATCATGTAAAACAGAAATAGAGAGAAAAACACCCTCAAAAGTAAGACAACTAATTGAAGAATCTCATCCATTTAAATTAAGCCAAGTTGGTGATTCCATTGATTACCTGTTTTTAGAAAATAAAGGGGTGGCTATGATAGCTCAGGTAAACAAAGTCAGCGAATCCGATGGTCTGATTTTCGTGCTTGATAAAGAGATTCTAGAACAGTTGTTCATCTTTAATAATAATGGTGGCTTTGTAACAAGTATAAATACTGGACCAGGGGCAGAGGCAGAGCCGTCCACAATTCATGACTTTACAATCAATGAACATTTAAAAGAGTTAATAATCTTAGATAGAGCAAAGCAGTCTTTGTTCTTTTTCAATTTTGAGGGTGATTTCATCAGAAGACAACCCTTAAAGTTTTATGCGGATTTTATTGACATTTTCGACAACGGCAACCTGTTACTTTTCAGAAACACTTTCTATACAAATGGGGACACTTACGACAACAGTCAAATTATAATTCTAAATAATCAAGGGGAGATTCTAAATCAATTACTGCCCTTAAAGCGTGATGAGATATATCCTGCTTTTTACGAATCAATTAGTCCATTCTCTAAGCGGAATAATACTATAACATTCCAACCTGCATTATCCAATGAAATTTATTTTTTTGAAGAAGACGGAACGTTCTATAGTGAATCAATTGAATTAGGAACTAAAGACCTATTGCCAAAAATTCAAAACCTCAAAACAATTGGTCCATTTTCAAATGAGATTCTGAAGGAAAACATACTTTACTCCGTTGGCTTCACATTTAGTTCACAAAACATGAGCATTTCGTTACTCCGCAATAGAGATCAATTTTTCTATGCCACACACCTAAAAAACAACAATGAAACACGCCTATACCCGAACCTGACTAACGACATAAGTAATTTTGATTTTATACAACCGATATCTCAAAAAGGAGATTATCTATATTTCTCAACTCCGCAAGAGGTTGTTACTAATATCTACTTGAGTAACTCTAATATTCTTCCATCTGAAGTGATCAACAATTTAGGGGCTAAGAATATTTCTGAGGGCAACTTAAATCCGCTGATAACCAGAATTAAATTGAGATAATGAGAACAGCAATCATCATATTAATACTCTACTATCCATTTAATCTAGGGTCTATAAATGAGCATAATGAGATGATCTTGATCAAAGGGAATTCTCAAATTCCCTCTTTTTATTTAGATAAGCGTGAAGTTACTATAAGCGAGTTTTCAATCTTTATTGAAGAAACTGGATACGTAACTTATTGTGAGAAAAATGAATCAGGTTTGGTTTTCGATCCCTTTTATAGGATGGTTGAAGGGGTAAATTGGAGACACGATATTAAAGGAAAGCTCATACCCGCTGAAGACTATGAATACCTACCTGTTACTCGAATAACCATGACAGATGCGATGTCATACGCAAAATGGGCTGGCAAAAGGCTCCCAACAAAAGAAGAATGGATTTTCGCAGCTAAAGGAGGTAATGCTTCACGTAACTACAAATATATAGGAGGCAATAACCCAAGAAACTCTAATTGGTTCGATAACAACTCAAGAGAAAAAAGAAAGCCTGTAGCACAGCTTAAACCAAACGAGTTAGGGCTTTTTGATATGGGTGGAAATGTTAGTGAACTCGTTACCCAAGAAAACGACTCCATCTCGGAATGGCTTGGAGGTTCATTTTTTGAAGATAAAGATTTTAGCGAGTTGGAAAACCTCCATAATGGATGGAGTGGGCCCAAAGACACTTTTCATATACCATTCAGTGGGTTTAGATGTGCAAAAGATTTATGATCAACAAAAAACATATAATATTCTCGCTTCTAACCGTCATTCTATTCGACTGTTCAAAATCAGGAATTGACAATTCAAACAATCAAATCTCGACTGAAAATAGCTTGAGTTTTGTCTATCAAGAAATTGCTGAGAAAAAGTATTCATATGAGAGTGCTCCCATAAACAACTTGATTTTAGAGAACGAACCTCTAGAAAAGAAAATAATGGAACCAACACTTGTTTTTAGGTTTTCAGAATCCAACTGTCAAGAATGCGTAAAGCAAGTGGCAAAAGCATTATCAATTCACTTTACAGAAAACAACGAAAAGATCCTGGTTTTAGGATCGTACTCTAGTACCAGAAGTCTTAACCTTTATCTTAAAAGCCTAAATATTGACCACCTAAGATGGTTTAATATTCCTCAAGATGCTTTAAATGAGCAATTAGATAATCAAAATATTCCCTACCTATTTGTCGCAAACAATCAACTTATAATAGACAATCTTTTCATTCCTCACTACTCATTAGAGAGCTTGACAGACAAATACATTCGAGTTCTTTCTGAGAGACTACAATAAACAAATCGGAATTAGTCCTTCCTTTTAGCTTTCGACATCTTCTATTAAGGTTGTCTCTAAGAGATTATCATTTTCCATGAATTACAATTTATCTTTACTTAATAATTCTTATTTTCATTCCGTACTAAAACTATTGTGTTGAAACATATTTACTACTCCCTAATCCTAAAGGCCATAATATCAGGAAGCGCCCTACTGGCTCAAAATGCCAAACCTGTTTTTAAAGATGGCCAGGCCCAAATTGTTGAAGCTTTTAGTAACCAAGAAGAATGGATTCGTCATGATTTATGGGTGGAAACGGAGTTCGATACCGATGGAGATGGAAAATTAGATCGTGTGCATGTAGCTGTTACCCGTCCGAAGCAAACGGAAACTGAGGGGCTGAAGCTTCCTGTAGTCTATGAAAGCAGCCCATATTATGCAGGAACTGCTGGGATGGCTAAAGGACTCTTTTGGAATGTAGAACATGAACTGGGTGCCACACCTCCTCCAAGAACTCATGTGGAAGTAAAAAGACAAGGTGAAAGACCGATCATCTCGAATTCACAAATCAGAACATGGGTACCGAGAGGCTATATAGTGGTACACTCTTCCTCTCCCGGAACTGGGCTCTCTCAAGGTTCTCCGACAGTAGGTGGAGACAACGAATCATTAGCTCCTAAAGCGGTAATTGAGTGGTTAGCAGGAAAAAACAATGGATACACAACTCCTGACGGGAACGAAAAAGTAATGGCCTTTTGGTCAACTGGTAAAGTTGGAATGACAGGTACTTCTTATAACGGAACGCTGCCGCTTGCAGCGGCAACCACAGGAGTAGATGCTTTGAAAGCTATTATTCCAATTGCTCCTAATACATCCTACTATCATTACTATAGATCGAATGGTTTAGTCAGAAGTCCTGGGGGTTATTTGGGAGAAGACATAGATGTTCTTTATGATTTTATCCATAGTGGTGATGAATCTAAAAGAGCATACAACAACAAAACGGTGCGCGACACTGAGATGGCCAATAACCTAGATAGAATTACTGGCGACTACAATGATTTCTGGGCAGGCCGCGATTACATCAACGACATGAAACCTATGAAAGCGGCTTTGCTAATGTCACATGGTTTTAACGATTGGAATGTAATGCCTGAGCATAGCTACCGCATCGCGATGAAGGCGAAAGAGATGGGCTTACCCGTCCAAATTTTTTATCATCAGGCAGGCCATGGTGGCCCCCCACCAATGACTATGATGAATCGCTGGTTCACCAAGTACCTACACGGCATAGATAATGGTGTTGAAAATGATCCTAAAGCTCAGATTGTAAGAGAAGGAGATGACAGAACCAACCCAACGGCTTATGAAGATTATCCAAATCCAGCAGCCAAAGATGTTACCTTCTACCTAGCAGCAGGGGGAAATAGTGCAGGTGGATTGAGCACCAATAAAACATCATCAAAGAAAACTGAAAGTCTTACCGATGATTATAATATTGCCGGATCAGCATTGGCTCAAGCAAAAAATTCTGAAAACAGATTGTTATACGTTACACCTGCACTCACTGAGCCTTTGCACTTATCAGGTCTTGGGAAAGTGACAATTAAGCTTTCGAGCAGCAAGCCCGCTGCTAACCTTTCTGTTTGGATCGTTTCATTACCATGGAACGCAGAAGAGAAAGCTTCGATCAATGACAACATCATCACACGAGGTTGGGCAGATCCACAGAACTATAAGTCCATCAGTAAAAGTGAACCTTTGAAAGAAGGAAAGTTCTACAGCGTCTCTTTCGACTTGCAACCAGATGATCAAATCATTCCTGCCGGTCAGCAAATTGGCTTAATGATCTTCTCAAGTGATAAGGAATTTACACTTCATCCGAAGCCGGGCACTATGCTCACAATAGACTTAGATGGTACAAGCTTAACTTTGCCTGTTGTTGGTGGGAAGAAAATGGTAGATCAGGTGATCAGGTGATCAGGTGATCAGGTGATCAGGTGATCAGGTGATCAGGTGATCAGGTGATCAAATTAATTTTTTTAATAATCGAATACTTAAGTGTTCTAGATTTATTTTTGGCCTATTGATTATGAGAAAAATTAACATCTCAATTATCAAATCAACTCATTACCAAATCGAGCAATCAATCTACATCTTCTGCATAATTTCAGACTCATAGAAGTAGCAGCCTTTGTCTTCTTGTTTAGCGACTTTCATCATGGCGTCTACCACTTTATCAGCATGGATGGGTTTGAATTTCTTCAATGGCCCGATGAACGGAATGATTCTAGTAATCAGTTGAGCGAATTTCTCTCCAGGCCTGTTTTCAGACCTATCTCCTCTTAGCAATGAGGGCTTGAACATGTAGATGGTACGGTAACTCAAGAAGGAAATTTTATCCTCCAATTCGCCCTTCACCCTGTTATAGAAGTAACGGCCTTATCTGCCCCCATAGCTGAAACAAGAAAGAACCTGTCTCCTCCATTTTCCAGGGCTTTTTTGGCTAATTCATAAGGGTAGGTGAAATCTACTTTATAAAAGACTTCTTTCGATCCAGCCTTTTTCATGGTTGTTCCCAAACAGCAGAAAATATCATCCGCTTTGGGGAAATCATCCAATTCAGAAAGAATATTGAAGTCTACCGTTAGTTCCTTGAGCTTATCGTGCTGAAGGCCTAAAGGTTTGCGGACTAAAGCAATGACCTGACCATAGGCATTACTTTGCAAAAGGCTTTGAGTGAGTGACCTTCCAATCAGCCCGCTTGCACCGGCAATGATTGCAGTTTTTGAATCCATACATCTAAAATAGCCAAAAATTCATTCAGGAAAGTGACTCCCTTGTCTTTAGCGTACCACAAATGCATATACTCACTAAATTCTTGGCCTGTTTTTTCATTCGAAATCTTGTTCTCCAAGAATTCTATTTGAATAGGTTCTGGCCTTGGGCCCCATTGGCCTAGTACCTCACGACTTTCAGTTAGACCAATAATGATTGGAATAGACCTAGCGCCATTAGTAAGGAACCGATCCATTATTTTGGGATGTTCATCTCTCAAAATGAACTTCAGACTTATCAGAGAGTTCTCCTCAGCCATTTTAGCTACAAAGGGAAGTATTTGTCCTGCATCGCCACACCATCCTTCAGTGATGACAAAAAGTGTCAAAGGTTTTTTTACATCCTTCAGCCTTTCCGTAAGTTCAAAATTAAGCTTACCAATCTTCTCCCACTTCTGCATGCGTTTCTGACTCATGCGAGCATAATTGATGTAGGCACCCGATTGGTTAGCACCTGTCGTTTTGCCTTCGATTAATAAATCGTCAATTAATTTTCGGTAAGACTGATAATCGTAGGCTTGATCTAAAACCTCTTTACTGATCATATTTTCTGATTAATCAATATAAAACAGAAGACTAACAGAAATGTTATCGAGAATAGTTCAACTCTTCCCACTCTTTGTACTTGTTTAGGTCGTCTTGAAAGGACTTCCCTAACCAAACTAAGATGGTGGCATCATCTATGTAACCAGCGATAGGAATAAAGTCAGGGAGGGCGTCTAAGGGCGCAATAAAATAGAGCAATCCGCCTACAATCATTACCAGTGTTTGCCATGGCAAATCTGGGTAATTACCATTGATTGAATTAGTAAGCATTCGAATCACAAGGCTGATGTAGGAAATAATTTTTCCCTTCAAGGTATCATCATTCCCCATACCATCTAGCTTGTCTTGAACTTTCACCAAAACATTCTTTAAGGCTTCAGAATCACCAACAATTTTGCTGGCTTTCGCCTTAAATTTTTCAAAAAACTTCTTCTCGTTCTTATTGGGTTCTGTTCTGTCCATAATTACATCAATTGTCTTGATTCAGCCTTAAGCACCTTAAGAGCATCTGCAATAGGATCTTTATTGGCCTTTATCATATAATCAAAAATAGCTTCTGCCAAATCTATGGCATTGCTTTTATCTGTCATTTTCTCTCCAGAGGCTTGTATGGCCGCCACAATCTCATTGATCGCGAATTTTGTCTGCTTCCATACCTCGTCACTCATATAAACCTGTTGCGATAAGTTATGATTCAACTCTTCACGAATCTCCTTCTGAAGCATCTGCTGAAACTCAAAGGCAGAAATACTAGGATCGCTCAACCTCAGCAACATGTTATTAGGTGAAACACGTTCTAGAAGAATAGCGATTCGCTCATAGGCTTGAAGCCGAATGGGTAAAACAGTTTCGTTGTTCTTGATTTTCACATCCAAAAGCTTGCTCTCAAACTGTTTTTGAAGGAAGTTACGCATTACCAAATACATCGCGTACATTACTAGAACAGCTGGAACTAAGATTTTGATAAACTCTGTTATGTAATCCATAAGTAAATAGCCAAAACATTTGGCTTCAATTTAGTTTTGAAAATAGTGAGAATCTCAATTAGGTATTAAGTTTACGCCAGAAATGCAGAAAAATTCTACCATCCCCACCCTAGAGCCCGTGAAGTTAACGGAAAAAGCCATTGCAGAAGTAAAGAACATTATGCAAAACAAGAAAGTACCAGAAGGTTACGGACTACGCATTGGTGTAAAAGGTGGTATGGGTTGCGCAGGGGTAGGTTATATGCTGGGCTTTGATAAACCTAAAGAAGGAGATATCACTTACCAGATTGAAACCATTGATGTTCATATCGAAAAGAAACAGACCATGTACCTGATTGGCTTAGAGGTAGATTTTTATGAGGGAAGTGATGCCCGCGGTTTTACTTTTATCAACCCAAATAGTGTAACGCAAGAATGACCGAAAAAATATTCGATGTTGTGGTGCTGACTGACGACCGCTACGTTGCTCCTGAAAACCCGAATTGGTACGTTCAAAATATTCTTACAGAAGATGGTCTAGTGGTAAAAGCCCTAGAAGCAAAAGGCTATAAGGTAGGTCGAAAAAGTTGGAGCGACCCTGAATTCGATTGGTCTAGCACAAAAGCCATTATTTTTAGAACCACTTGGGACTATTTCGATAGATATGCAGAATGGAAGGCTTGGCTGGAAAGTACTAGTAAGCTCACCCAAATGATCAATCCTTATTCGCTCATTCAGTGGAACATGGACAAACACTACCTGGCCGATTTACAGAGTAAAGGGGTGAATATTCCAGAAACACATTATGTTGAAATTGGTACTTCAACTACGCTTACGGCTCTCCTTGCGCAAAAGGGCTGGAATGAATGTATTCTGAAGCCTTGTATCTCGGGTGCAGCCAGACACACTTACAGGATTAACCTACAGAACATCTATGATCATGAAGCTATCTTCCAAAAGTTGATTGCGAAAGAAGCCATGATGCTTCAGCCTTTCCAAAAAAATGTAGTGGAGAGGGGTGAAATCTCCTTGATGGTAATGGGTGGTGAATTTACCCATGCCGTACTGAAAATTGCCAAACCTGGTGATTTTAGAGTGCAGGATGATTTTGGTGGAACAGTTCATGAATACCAGCCTTCCGCTGAAGAAATTACATTTGCTGAAAAGGCAGTAGCAGCCTGTTCGCCTCAGCCTCACTATGCCAGGGTAGACATTATTCGCGACAATCATGATCAATTGGCTGTGATTGAAATGGAAATGATAGAGCCAGAACTTTGGTTTAGGTTAAAACCTGAGGCGGCTAGAGTATTGGCGGACGCTATTGATTTTTTATAGTCACTCCAATTCCTTATTCCCAACTGGTACTAGTTGGTAACGAGGACTTATGAACATTGCGTATTAAACGCATCTTCACAGTTTTCAATACAAAAACTCAAAGGCGCTTTTGTAGCCCCCAATTTCTTGGGC
>CAYGKL010000128.1:0-5840 GCA_964350505.1 uncultured Roseivirgaceae bacterium
GTTATTTTTTTTAGGAAATAAGTTGTTAATGGGTATTCAAACCATAGCTGCCGTAGTGATGATTGCTTTGTCAGTGATTTGCACAAAAACAGTACTATCAAATCAGCTCAATGAGGGTTCACCTCTAAAAATCAAACTAATCAAAGAGTTGGGTCTATTTGCTTTAATCATCGGATTAATGGCTAGTGCTACTGACTTGATAGGCGCACTCCAAGCCATTGAAATGGCAGGTGATCTATCTCCAAGTGTTTTGGCTGGAGGCTTGAAAATCACATTTATTTCAACTGTATACGGTTTGATGATCTTCACTTTGTCTCTACTCATCTATTTGGCCTTGAGTGCAAGAGCCAATAGAGTGACAATTGATTGAATCAATAGCCTTAATTGAACACAAAAAATCCCCAGCCTGACATAGACTGGGGATTAACTTTCTTTCGAATATTTTTTTTATTTATCAGCTGTAATACTTGCGCTTAAGTACTCTCTGTTCATTCTAGCAATGTTATCGAGAGAAATACCTTTAGGACACTCTACTTCACAAGCACCAGTGTTGGAGCAGTTTCCGAAACCCTCTTCATCCATTACCTTCACCATGTTTTGTACTCTTTCCTTTGCTTCTACCTGACCTTGTGGTAACAAAGCAAATTGAGAAACCTTGGCTGAAACAAACAACATTGCCGAAGCATTCTTACAGCTTGCCACACAAGCGCCACAGCCAATACAAGTTGCTGCATCGAAAGCTTGATCTGCATTGTGCTTTTCAATAGGAATGGAGTTAGCATCTTGCGTATTTCCCGAAGTGTTTACACTCACAAAACCACCAGCAGCCATTACTCTGTCGAAGGCAGATCTATCCACCATTAAATCCTTGATTACAGGGAAGGCCTTAGCTCTCCAAGGTTCAATGTAAATGGTCTCCCCATCTTTGAATTCTCTCATGTGCAACTGGCATGTGGTTATTCCACGACCTGGCCCATGAGCTTCACCATTGATGTACATAGAGCAACTTCCGCAAATACCTTCACGGCAATCGTGATCGAATGCCACTGGCTCATTGCCTTCTTCAATAAGCTGCTCGTTTAATATATCCATCATCTCCAAAAAGGAGCTATCTCTAGAAACGTCAGATACCTGATACGATTCCATAGACCCTTTGGACTGATTATTTTTTTGTCTCCAAACTTTTAGCGTAAGGTTTAATCCTTTTTGTGCTGACATATTTTGAATATCTAAAGTTCTTTAAATCAATTATTTGTATGAACGAGTTTTGAGTTCGATGTTCTCATACTTCAAGTCTTCTTTATGAAGTATCGCATCAGATGGCTCACCTTTATATTCCCATGCAGAAACAAAAGTGTAATGCTTATCATCTCGCATCGCTTCTCCTTCTTCAGTGCTATACTCGTCACGGAAATGACCACCACAAGACTCGTTTCTTTCTAAAGCATCACGAGCGAATAGTTCACCTAGCTCAAGGAAATCAGCAACTCTTCCAGCCTTTTCTAGCTCTTGGTTAATCCCATCTGCTGCACCAGGTACACGAACCTCTTTCCAGAATTCTTCTCTGATTTGCTTAATCTCTTCAATAGCCTCGTTCAAGCCTTTTTCGTTTCTAGCCATCCCTACTTTATTCCACATTACTTTACCCAAGCGTTTGTGGAAGTGGTCTACTGACTTAGAACCATTGTTGTTCACGAAGAAATCAATTCTCTCCTGAACGGCTTTTTCAGCCTCTTCGAATTCAGGTAAATCAGTTGGAATTGCACCTGTTCTAATATCATCGGCTAAATAGTCACCAATTGTATAAGGCAATACAAAATAACCATCGGCTAGTCCCTGCATCAAAGCAGATGCTCCTAACCTATTGGCTCCATGATCAGAGAAATTAGCTTCACCAATTGCATAGCAACCAGGAATAGTCGTCATCAAGTTGTAATCAACCCAAACACCACCCATGGTATAATGTACTGCTGGGTAAATCTTCATTGGTGTTTTGTAAGGGTTATCTGCAGTAATCTTCTCATACATCTGGAAAAGGTTGCCGTACTTGTTCTCAACAACTTTCTCTCCAAGAGCTCTAATTTGAGCCTCAGAAGCATTATGAATACCTTTAACATTCGCTTCTTCTTGACCATAGCGCATAATAGCCGCTGAAAAATCTAGGTAAACTGCCTCTCCAGATTCATTGGTTCCTACACCATAACCTTCATCACATCTTTCTTTAGCTGCTCTAGAAGCTACATCTCTTGGCACCAGGTTACCAAATGAAGGGTATCTTCTCTCCAAGTAATAATCTCTATCTTCTTCTGCTATTTTGGTCGGATCAAGCTTCCCAGCTCTCACAGCTTCAGCATCTTCTTTTTTCTTTGGCACCCATATTCTACCATCATTCCTTAAAGACTCAGACATCAGGGTTAATTTAGACTGCTGATCTCCGTGTTGAGGGATACATGTTGGGTGAATTTGAGTGTAGCAAGGGTTAGCAAAGAAGGCGCCCTTCTTGTGTACCTTCCAGCCTGCTGAAACATTGGAGCCCATAGCATTGGTAGAAAGGAAGAATACGTTACCATACCCTCCTGAGGCAATTACTACTGCGTGAGCAGAATGTCTTTCAATTTCACCAGTGATTAAGTTTCTAGCGATAATACCTCGTGCTTTTCCATCTACAATCACCAAATCGAGCATTTCGTGGCGATTGTACATTTTTATTTTTCCCTTACCAATTTGGCGAGACATGGCCGAATAACATCCCAATAAAAGCTGCTGACCAGTTTGGCCTTTGGCGTAGAAGGTTCTAGATACCTGAACACCCCCGAAGGAACGGTTATCTAAAAGCCCTCCGTAATCTCGAGCGAAAGGAACACCTTGTGCCACACATTGGTCAATGATATTGGTTGAAACTTCTGCCAAGCGGTAAACATTCGCCTCGCGAGATCTATAATCGCCACCTTTTACAGTGTCATAGAATAATCTGTAAGTTGAATCACCATCGCCTTGGTAGTTTTTTGCAGCATTAATTCCACCTTGAGCAGCAATAGAATGTGCTCTTCTTGGAGAATCTTGATAGCAAAATGCTTTCACGTTGTAACCCAACTCGGCAAGGGTAGCTGAGGCTGAGCCTCCTGCCAAACCAGTACCTACCACTATCACATCAATAGATCTTTTGTTAGCAGGGTTGACAAGCTTAATATGGTTTTTATGATTGGTCCATTTTTCGGCAATAGGACCTTCTGGTATTTTTGAATCTAGTTTAGTCATTCTTCCTTACTACTTAATGTGAAGTTAAATGATGAAATAAAGCGATGAATACGAAGCCCGCAGGTATCGCAATCGCATAAATATTTCCAAGCTTTTGAATGGCTGGAGTGTATTTCGGGTGTCTCGCACCCATAGACTGGAATGCTGATTGAAACCCGTGCAATAAATGCATAGCTAGTAGCACAAAAGACAACGAATAAATTCCAACCCTTAGAGGATCATGGAACTTCTCCACCATTTCATGATAATATCGGTACCCACCATCTATCATTCCAGACATATCTCCTTCGATATACTTGATATTGATCTCAGGAATCCAAAAATCATAGAAATGCAGGCATAAGAAAGCCAAAATCACTAATCCTGAAATGATCATATTTCTTGAGAACCAAGTAGAATTGGCAGCGCCATTGTTCTTAGCATATTTAGTCTCTCGAGAATTTCTGTTCTTTATCTCTAGCACAAAGCCCATCACAAAATGATAAACCACTGCAAAGATTAAAACAGGCTGCAGCGCGAATTGGACTAAAGGATTGGTTCCCATAAAATGTGATATCTCATTGAAAAGATCCTCGCTAAAAACCGATATAAAGTTGATAGTGAAGTGTTGCAATAAGAAAATCATGAGAAAAAGGGCCGAAAGTGCCATAGCAAACTTTCTACCCACTGAACTACTAAAGGTATTTTTTACCCTACTCATTTAATTTCAATGGTTAAAATTCTGTTCAAAATTACAGTTCAAACGTTAGCAAACAAAAGCAATTCTTCATGGAACTATTCTAAATAAGAAGATCACCCGATCAACAGACGGTAATAGCACTTTGTTTTGCAGACCTCAAGATTGCTCTTAAAAAAATAGTGAACTACATTAAAGTGAATAAACTGATGAATGGAAGTAGGTTATTTGAATTTCCAAGTGTGATATTACAACCGAAGTACAGTTTTTTGTGTTTCATAATATAACTTAGTGAAGATATTCCGTTTAGAGCTTTAGGGCATTCGAAAACAATATGTTAAGAAAACTATCATTACTGACAATAATCTTTGTTCTGGCAGCAGCTGAGGCTTGGGCAACACACATACGAGCGGGTGAATTAACAGCTGTAAGAATTTCTCAAACAAGTTTAAGATACAGGTTCACCCTAGTGGTATATAGAGACACTGAATCTCCAGTTACTGTGGGTGAAGGAGGCCTGTTGAATTTTGGACAAGGAAGAATAATTGATGGGAAAAATGATCTTGAAGCTGCATCAGTAAGTGGCCAATTTATAGAAGTGCCAGTGGGTAATCAAACAGGCAGAGTTGTTATTGAATGGGAACATACCTTCGATGGCCCAGGAGTTTATGTGGTTAGTTATACCGAAGAAAATCGAAATGCCAATATCGTAAACTTAGGAAATGCCAGCTCGGAAAACATACCTTTCCACATTGAAACTGTTATTAGAATTGATCCAGGATTAGATGTTAATGGCACCCCTCAATTAACCATCCCCCCAATTGACAGAGCTTGTGTTGGTTCAAGGTTCATTCACAATCCAGGTGCTTTTGACCCAGATGGTGATAGCTTGGCCTACAAACTAGTGGTACCTCTTCAAGATAGAGGAACTGAAGTAGTCCCTTATCTTCCATTAAACGATCCAAGCATTTCCAATATCAGAGAAAATGGAGGCTCGCCTGCCAACTTTAGTATTGACCCAATTACAGGAGATTTAGTTTGGGATGCTCCACAATTTGCGGGTGAGTACAACGTAGCTTTTATTGTAGAAGAATGGAGGTTTTCCACATTTACAGAACGATATGAGCTCTTAGGATATGTAACCCGCGATATGCAAATTATTGTGGAAGACTGTGATAATGAGAGACCATTATTGGAGGTGCCTTTAGATACGTGTATTGAAGCAGGCACTTTACTAGAAGCAATTATAAGAGGAACTGACCCAGATAACAATGAAATTTTGGTTGAAGCTTTCGGTGGCCCTTTTCAAGTCAATACTTCGCCAGCTGAATTCTTAAGCTTACCAGGGTTCGACCCGGTACTTGACTTTAGACAACAACCAACCGAAAATCTTTTCAGATGGCAAACTAACTTCTCGCATATACAAAGAAGACCTTTCGAAGTTCAGTTTAAGGTAACTGATAGACCATTTGACCCTCAAGCACCTAGACTTACAGATTTTAAAAGATGGAATGTTACTGTTGTTGCACCTGCACCAACGGGCTTGACTGCAACAATTGCCTCAGGCTTATCAATTGAGCTAGATTGGGATAACTATGCCGCTGCAAGCCTAAATCCACGAATGGAAATTTACAGAAGGGTCGAAAGCTTCGACTATAACCCAGAGAATTGTAATTTGGGAATCCCAGCCAACTCTGGTTATGAGTTAATCAACGATGTAGCCATTGGTCAAACTTCTTATTTAGACGAAGATGGCCTAAGACCAGGGGTGAATTATTGTTACCGTTTAGTGGCCGAGTTCCCACTTCCTTCAGGAGGAACCAGCTATGCCTCCACAGAAGTTTGTGTAACCATTCCTTTAGATGTACCTGCAATCACCAATGTTTCGATTGAAGAAACTGATGAA
>CAYGKL010000128.1:5940-8268 GCA_964350505.1 uncultured Roseivirgaceae bacterium
GCGCCAGAGGAGCCGGTGATAGAAATTGATCCTGATACGGGTACTGAAGAAATTCCTGGACCTGATGGAGAGCCGTTATTGATTTTGGATAATGATAATTGCGACAGACTCGCGTTTGAACCATGCAGCTTTGCCAATTTCACCAACACCATTAACTGGAGTGTTGATGATATTCATGATGATATTGCCAATTACAACATCTATTTTTCAGAAACGGGAGCTGAAGCAGACTATGTGCTTGTTGGTACAAGTACACAAACTTCCTTTTTGCATACAGGTTTGGCTTCCATAAAAGGTTGCTATAAAGTAGGCTCAGTAGATAGAAGCAATAACGAAAGCAGTCTTAGTTCTGCCATTTGTTTTGATAATTGCCCATACTACGAGCTACCAAATACTTTCACCCCTAATGATGACGGTATCAACGATACATTCAGAGCATTCGATCAGCCTAATGGAAAGTGTCCTAGATTTGTTCAGTCAGTAGATTTCAAAGTCTATGACCGTTGGGGAGGTCAAGAAATTTTCAGCTACACTACAGAAGACATTATAGAGCCAAATTATTTCATCGACTGGAACGGTGCAGACCAAAATGGTGTTTTGTTGCCAAGTGGTACTTATTATTATATCGCTACTGTTACTTTCAATGTATTAGACCCTTCTAAGAAAACTCAAGAATTTAGAAACTGGGTTAAAATAATCAGATGATGAAACAAGATGTATTGCTCTTCGATGGTGTTTGTAACCTTTGTAATGGTGCAGTCAACTTTATCATTGACCACGATCCTAAAGGGCATTTTAAGTTCGCAGCATTACAATCTGACTTTGGCCAGCTCAAATTAGAGGAGCTAGGCTACGATCAAGAAGACTTTGATAGTCTTGTGCTCCTCTCTGATGACAAAGTCTTTAAGAAAAGCACAGCGGCACTTCACATTGCCAAAAAACTCAGTGGGCTTTATCCTCTGTTATACATATTCATCATCATCCCTCCTTTTATACGACATGCCGTTTATGATGTAATTGCGAAAAACAGGTACAAGTGGTGGGGCAAAAGAGATAGCTGCCGCATGCCAACACCTGAACTTCAAGCTCGCTTCGTTGAGGCATAAGGATTAATCCTTAATTTTGCTGCGCGAAAAACAAATTAACTATGAAGGCATACGTTTTCCCGGGTCAGGGTGCACAATTCCCAGGCATGGCCAAAGACTTATATGAAACATCAGATAAGGCAAAAGAACTCTTAGAATTAGCTAATGACATTTTAGGTTTCAGAATTACGGACATCATGTTTAATGGGACCGATGAAGAATTGAAGCAAACGAAAGTTACTCAACCTGCTATCTTCCTACATTCAGTCGTCTTAGCAAAAATCTCAGACAACTTTAAACCCGATATGGTCGCTGGCCATTCTTTGGGTGAGTTTTCGGCCTTAGTGGCCAGTGGTGTTCTTTCATTTGAAGACGGACTGAGGCTTGTTTCGAAAAGAGCACTTGCCATGCAAAAAGCTTGCGAGGTTAACCCTTCTACTATGGCAGCTATTCTTGGCTTAGAAGATGAAGTGGTAGAAAAGATTTGCGAAGACATTGATGAAGTAGTTGTCGCGGCTAATTATAACTGCCCAGGGCAATTGGTGATCTCAGGTTCGCATAAAGGAATTGAATTGGCTTGTGAGTCAGCCAAAGCAGCTGGTGCCAAAAGAGCACTTCCTCTTCCTGTTGGCGGAGCCTTCCACTCTCCTTTAATGGAACCGGCTCGTGAGGAATTAGAAAAAGCCATTGACTCAACTGTTTTCAATGAAGGCATTTGTCCTATCTATCAGAACGTGACAGCCAAAGCTTCATCAGACATTAAAGAGATCAAAGAGAACCTCAAAATTCAGTTGACAGCGCCCGTTAGATGGACACAATCCGTTCAAGCTATGGTGGCAGATGGCGCAACGAATTTCATTGAATCTGGCCCAGGTAAAGTATTACAAGGTTTGGTGAAAAAAATTCATAGAGAAGCTGAGGTTTCAAGCATCTCGTAATCACTAGCACAGATTTTTCATTCCAAGAAAATCTCCATCTTCATAGGTAGAAATTTTTTTATGCTTAAATATTTCAAAACAAGTCCATTCTGGAATCTGAGTCTTTTAATGGTTTTCGCCATGTCATGTAACACCACCAAAAATCCTTTAGAAGACATTCTAAAAAGTGATTTACCCAAAATCAAAACCATCACTGAGCATTTGGCGAAACACGAGGTTCAAATTCTTTATACGCAAATTGATAGAGACGAAAATGGCATTCCTGCTTTTAAAGAGTATAACTTCCAATTAAACAAAAACAACTA
>CAYGKL010000129.1:0-5758 GCA_964350505.1 uncultured Roseivirgaceae bacterium
GGTGAAGTGGATGGAGGTATTACAGAATTAATTACTCAAGAAGGACTTTCTGCAGCTAACTCACTTTCTGCACTTGTTAACCGAATCAATGCGGTACTTGAACCATTTGAAAATAGAGCTGATACCATCGCGCTTGCCATAGACAATTTTAAGCAACTCTCAGATCGTTTAGTCACTACAACCGATGTCGCTCAGGAAACCTTAGAGCAATTCAAGCTTCAAGTCGAATTCGTGACTGATTCTTTGGTGGCAGCCATGGGAGGCATAAAACCATTGATGGCCGAATATCAAAAATTTGGAGAAAAACTTAATACGGTTGATATCGAAAGCAGATTGCTGAGAATAGATTCCGTACTCTATGGAACTGAAGAGTTTTTATCAAGACTCAATTCAAATGATGGAACACTAGGTAAGCTAATGACGAGTGATTCTCTCTATAACACGCTGAATAGAACAATGGCTGACTTAGATAGCCTCTTTATCGACCTTCGATATAACCCAAAACGCTATATGCATTTCTCTATTTTTGGAAGGAAGAACAGGCCTCCTGCAGATGATCGCTCTTCCAACAAGTAATAGATTTAACAGTAGTTCATCTTTCAGGTTTGAAATCTAGATGCAGGGGTCTATTTTTAGACAAGTAAACTGTATTAGAATCGAGCAACTCACAAAAACAAAAAATGGATTTAGACTTTAATAAGAATGACGACCAAATGCGTCAGCTTATTTTTCGGTTGAATGATCGACTGAAAAAAGTTAAGCTTGGAGGAGGAGAGAAGAAAATTGAATCGCAGCATAAGAAAGGTAAATTAACCGCAAGAGAAAGAGTTGATTATCTGGTTGATGACCCCAAAGATTTTCTAGAAATAGCTGCCTTTGCCGGAGATGGCATGTATGCTGATGTTGGCGGATGCCCTTCTGGAGGAGTTGTCACGGGTATTGGAAGAGTCAGTGGTAGACAGTGTGTAATAGTAGCTAATGATGCTACCGTAAAAGCTGGGGCATGGTTCCCAATCACTGCTAAAAAGAATCTTCGCGCCCAAGAGGTCGCCATGGAAAATAGACTGCCCATCATCTATTTAGTAGATAGTGCCGGTGTTTTTCTTCCCATGCAAGATGAGATTTTCCCTGATAAAGAACATTTCGGCAGACAATTCAGAAATAATGCTAAGATGTCCTCCATGGGCATTATTCAAGTGGCCGCCATCATGGGTAGCTGTGTGGCCGGAGGCGCTTACTTGCCTATTATGAGCGATGAAGCTGCCATTGTCGACAAAACAGGGTCTATATTTTTAGCAGGCTCTTATTTGGTTAAAGCTGCTATTGGTGAGACTGTTGACAACGAAACTCTAGGTGGTGCTACTACTCAAAGTGAGATATCTGGGGTAACCGATAACAAGTTTCCAAATGATGAATCGTGTCTTGATTACATCAAATCTATCTTCGACAAGATCGGTGCCTTTGAAAAAGCTGGTTTTGATAGAGCAGAACCTAAGGCACCTGAAAAAGACCCTAAAGAGATTTACGGCATTATGCCATTGGATAGGGTAAAACCCTATGATGTGCGTGAAATTATTGCTCGCTTGGTGGATGATTCAGTATTCGATGAATACAAAGAGAGCTACGGACAAACCATTATTTGCGGATATGCTAGGGTTGATGGTTGGGCGGTAGGCATCGTGGCCAATCAGCGCATTGTAGTGAAGTCGAAAAAAGGTGAGATGCAGATGGGGGGAGTTATTTATTCCGATTCTGCGGATAAGTCTGCTCGCTTTATCATGAACTGTAACCAGCGTAAAATTCCTTTGGTCTTCTTACAAGACGTAAGCGGTTTTATGGTGGGAAGCAGAGCGGAGCAAGGTGGTATTATTAAGGATGGAGCGAAGATGGTGAATGCCATGGCCAATTCTGTAGTGCCAAAGTTTACCATCATTACTGGCAATTCTTTTGGGGCTGGCAATTATGCCATGTGTGGAAAGGCTTATGATCCGAGGTTAATTTATGCTTGGCCAACAGCACAAATAGCGGTAATGAGTGGAGCTGCTGCTGCCAAAACTTTGCTGCAAATAAAAGTTTCAACCCTCAAAGCGCAAGGGAAAGAGATTACTCCTGAAGCAGAGAAAAAACTGTTAGACGATATCAAAGCAAGCTATGAGGAACAAATGAGTCCTTATTATGCTGCTTCAAGAATTTGGGTAGATGGAATCATAGACCCCTTAGAAACAAGAAGAGTAATATCCAAAGGAATAGAAGCTGCGAACCACGCCCCCATAAAGGAGCAATTCAATGTGGGTGTGATTCAGACTTAAGTATGGAAGAGTCGGGAAACCTCAATAATAATGAGCTTAAGGCTCTGATCTCTTTGTTAGAAGATGACGATGTAGAGATTGTACAACATGTAGAGCATAGAATAATGGCTCTGGGAACCTATATTATTCCTTATCTCGAATTTGAATGGGAGAATAGTTTCAATCCAGTGGTTCAGAAAAGAATTGAAGAGCTTGTGCATAGCCTTCAGTTTGAGCTTACAAAAGAGAAGCTCTACGCTTGGAAAGTTCAAGGAGCTAAAGACTTGCTGGAGGGCATGTGGTTGGTGAATACTTATCAATACCCCGATTTGGAATATGAGGATCTTAGCAAAGAGCTCGAGCAGATCTACTATAGTGCTTGGTTGGAGTTTAAGTCAGACTTGCACCCTGTAGATCAAGTAAAGTTCCTGAACTCAGTGATGTTCAATAAACTCAAGTTTGGGGCGAACACTAAGAATTTCCATTCCCCTGGTAACTCTATGCTCAGTGTTGTGTTGCAGACTAAGAAAGGCAACCCCATATCGCTATGTGTTATTTATATGTTGATCGCACAAAAGCTGAAGATGCCAGTTTATGGAGTGAATCTACCCAACCTGTTTGTGATGACATATAAGGAAGGAGACGTTCAGTTCTATATCAATGCATTCAATAGAGGCTTGGTGTTCTCCAAAAAGGAGATCGATGGTTACATCACCAACTTACGCCTTTCTCCGCATGACAGGTATTATGAACCTTGTGATAATCTCGACATCATTGCCCGAGTGCTCAGGAACCTTAAGAATTCTCATGAGAAGCTAGGGCACACCGAGCAGGTTCAGGAAGTAGAGGAAATGCTCAAGATTATCGATTCTAATTCAAAGAATTAATAAGCTATTACAGTGATCAAAGGAGTGTCTTCAGGCTGAAAAAGTTTGAATAAAGACACTCCTTCTTTTTTCTCAATGACTTTACCCTCTCCAATTGGCTGATCGAGATTTTTAGTAATCAATTGTTCTGCAAAGGCCAATTGCGTTCTACCATGAAGTTTATAAAGTGCTTCTTTAGCCGACCAAATTTGAGTAAGTCTTTTTACATCCTTCCCAACCCATTCTCTTTCAGTTGAGTGAACAAACTTATGGGCTATTTTTAGCACCTGTTCTCTTTCATGTTCGATATCCACACCAATCGCTCCGTTCAAATTGATTGCCGCGGCAGCAAAGCCCTTGGCATGTGAAATCGAGAGTCCAATTTGTTCACCCATCAAATGCGGTTTCCCAAATTTGTCCTTATATATTTCAAATTCTCCCAGTGGCTCAAGTAGGCTTTTTAGTGCACATCGGGCTGCTAAAGACTCAATTCTCCTAGTATCAACCTTAATGTCAGAGAGTGGCTTTTCATCAGAAATGCCGTTGCCAATTTCTGAAAGTAATTCATCTTCACTCTCTATAATTTCCCAAATAGCAAACTGAATATTTGCTTCAACTTCACCTTTTTTAATAATAGGCATTAGCTTTCTAAAATTTTGATTGGCTGCTGCTTAGCTTTGCAGCAGATTGAACAAAGATCAAAGATATGCCTAAAATTCAAGTCACTAAAGTGGATACTCTCGCGGGACACCAAGATTGTGTATATACCCTCGAATCTGGACCGAATGAGCATACTTTTTTTTCATCCGGAGGGGACGGTGTCATTGCACAATGGGATTTCAACGATCTTCAGAATGGTAGAATGCTGGCCAAGGTACCTAGCTCAGTATACGCCTTGTGTTATTATCGAGAAAGGAATGTCTTGATTTTAGGTCAGAACTTCGATGGTATTCACCTCATTGATCTAGAAGAAAGAAAAGAGAAGGGGTCGATCAAGCTAGGCAATACTGCCATTTTCGATATCAAAGTTTTGAATGATCGTATCTTCTGTGCCTTGGGCAACGGTGAGGTTCATGTGTTGGACATCACAACACTCGAAACAGTATTTGTTATTAAGGACAGCGAAATGAGTGCTAGGTGCATTGCCATTTCAGCAAAACACGGTGAGTTTGCAGTGGGCTATAGCGACAACCGCATAAGAATTTATAACCTTCAGACATTCAGGCAGAAAAAAGTTATTGAGGCTCACAAAATATCTGTTTTTACTGTACAATATTCACCAGATGAGCGTTACTTAATCAGTGGGAGCAGAGATGCACACTTGAAAATTTGGCATGTAGCTAATGGTTACGAGTTGGAACAATCGATTGTGGCGCACATGTATGCAATTAACCACCTGGTTTTTAGTGCTGATGGTAAACATTTTGTAACTTGTAGCATGGATAAGTCCATAAAGGTCTGGGATGCCGAGACTTTCCATCTCCTTAAAGTTATCGATAAGGCAAGACACGCAGGTCATGGTACTTCAATCAATAAAGTACTTTGGACCAACTTCAACAATCTATTATTGTCCGCAAGTGACGACCGGAGTATATCAATCTGGGATATCAATTTTAATTTTTCTGAGGAATGAATATTACACCATTAGAAATTAGACAAAAGGAGTTTGAAAAGAACTTTAGAGGCTTCGATAAAGATGAAGTAAAGGCTTTCTTGAACTCTCTTTCCATTGAGTGGGAAAAACTCAATGACATGAACAAGGAGTTAAAGTATAAACTAGAATCTACTCAAGAAGAGGTGAGGAAGCTTCGTGAAGTAGAAAATTCATTGTTCAAAACGCTTAAAACAGCTGAGGATACAGGAGCAAACATGATTGAGCAGGCTACTAAAACAGCCGAGCTTCATATGCGCGAGACTGAAATGAAAGCTGATGGTTTAATGAACGAAGCTAAATCTCGAGCCAAATCGATCATTGAAGATGCTGAAGACCGAGCAAGCACAATCATTGATGATATGGAAGACGAAATTCGTCAGCTAGAGCAGGTGTTTAGAAGCCTCGATGCTAATAAAGCTTCTTTAGTTTCTGATCTGAAAATGCTGGCAGATGATATCCTTTCTAAACTCAGCAGACACGAAGATTTCCCTGCAGATATTAAGCCTCATATCAAAAAGGCAAAGGAATTGGCCAGAGAGGTGAATGACAATGTAGCTCCGGTAGATGTGAACAAAATTATTGCTCACAACGAGAAAAAGGAAGCGGAAGCTAGTATCGATGAGATGGTCGAAGATACAGATGAGATGGATGATGAGACCATGGAAATGGTTGAGGCCGTGGAAAAAGCACCTGAGGCCAAAGAGGAGCCAAAGCCTGTTGAAACTAAAAAAGTAGAAAAAGAGGAGGTGCTTGAAGAAACTAGTGAGAAGAAAGAAAAGGGTTCATTCTTCGATCAGTTTGATTGATTCTAAAAGACTCTTACTCTAGGTTGTGACCCACAACGGTAGTGAAGAGTTGTATTCATTCCGATATTTAACCGAATCAATGAATAAAGATATTGTTGCACTGGAAGGCATGGAATTCTATGCCTTTCATGGTTTTTATGAAGA
>CAYGKL010000129.1:5858-7952 GCA_964350505.1 uncultured Roseivirgaceae bacterium
GATGCCAAAATAGAGCAGTCTAAGATTACAATGATAAGGGTGCGTAATTAGTTAATGGCACCGTCATTCCCGTGAAGGCGGGAATCCCCAAATCTTTTTCAAACACAATTGAGTTCCCCGATTAGGTCGGGGATGAGGTTCTAATTGAGATTTCGGTTCACGATTTTCAAAACAATCTACCATCTTGCGGGCTTTCTTAAAAAATGACTCCAGCTCAGACCGAAATATCACGCTTGATAGACCTTCTAAAAATTGAGAAGGATGAAGATTATGCTCAGTATCAACTGAAGATGTTGAATACATCTGTTGAGGAACGCAGAAAGCAGGGGGTATCTTGGTACCCAGTTGTTAATACCAATAGTTTTATCAGTACTGGTGAGCGTTATACCATCGAGATTGAAAGAACATCTCATTTAGAGCAAAACCATGCTTTTCAATCTGGAGCTGTAGTGAATCTGTTTTCAGGTCACGATGAAAAAGCCGATTCAGTACAAGGGGTCATCAGTTTTATTCGAGATCATAAAATGCGCATCGTTATCAATAATGATGATTTGCCCGATTGGATAGGAGATGGAAAACTAGGAGTGAACCTTCTCTTCGATGAAGGTAGTTACCGGGAAATGCATAGGGCGCTTAAAGAAGTTTTAAATGCCGAAAACGGAAGGCTGGCAGAACTAAGAGAGGTGTTTTACGGAGCAAAAACACCTTCATTCAAAAATGGATTCGATTTTCAATCAGTCAATTTGAATGAGAGCCAAAACAAGGCGCTTACCAATATCTTCAATGCGCAAGATGTTGCCATTATTCATGGGCCTCCAGGCACAGGGAAAACCACAACACTTGTCAATGCCATCAAAGAAGTAGTGAAAACTGAGCGCCAGGTGATGGTCTGTGCGCAAAGCAACGCTGCAGTAGATTTGTTGGTGGAAAAGTTAGATAGTTTGGGCATCGATGTGCTTAGGCTTGGTCACCCAGCTCGACTTACTCCAGAGGTGATCGAGAATAGCTTGGATGTGAAAATATCTAAACATGCCTATTTCAGAGAGCTCAGAGAAATTCGAAAGCGATCTGAAGAATACCGAAGGATGGGTAAGAAGTACAAACGTAGCTTTGGCGCTGAGGAGAGAATGCAGCGAAACCTCATCATGAAAGAGGCGCGCATGCTGAAAGAGGATGCTGATAGAATAGAGCAGCATATCACCGAAGACTTGCTCGATAGGGCTCAAGTGATTGCTTGTACTTTGGTTGGTTCAACACATGGATTGGTGAATCAGAGAACTTTTAAAACAGTATTTATTGATGAGGCCTCACAAGCTTTGGAGCCAGCGGCATGGATAGCCATTAGAAAGGCCTATCGCGTGGTGATGGCGGGAGACCATTTACAATTACCTCCAACAGTAAAGTCTTTAAAGGCAGCCAAAGAAGGCTTAGAGAAGACACTTTTTGAGAAAGCAATAAAGCTTGGCAATGCCTCTGTGATGCTAGGAATTCAATACCGAATGCATCCGCAAATAATGAAGTTCTCGAGTGACTACTTCTATCAGAGTGGATTGCAAACGGCAGAAGAAGTGCTGCTGAGAGAAAGAGATAGCACTGATGAACATTTCTTGTTCATAGATACTGCAGGAACTGGTTTTACTGAAAAGGTAAAAAAACAAACCCTCAGTACTTACAATGAAGAGGAGGCCACTCTATTGGTAAAGTATCTGACGGAAAACGTCCATGCAGATCAGTCTATCGGGATTATTGCACCTTATAAGGCACAGGTAGAAGTGATCAGAGAATTGATTAATCAAGATGCTACCTTTGATGAGGTGAGAGAAAATATAAGTGTCAACTCAGTAGATGCATTTCAGGGGCAGGAGCGCGATGTGATTTACATTAGCCTTACTCGTTCGAACGACAAAAACGAAATAGGCTTCCTGAAAGAATACCGCAGAATGAACGTAGCCATGACTAGGGCTAAAACTAAGCTCGTCATTTTTGGTGATTCAGGCACTCTTGGTAAGGATAGTTTTTATAATGCCGTTGTGGATTACGCCCAAGAAATTGGGGGCTACAAAAGCGCCTTTGAGTTTTTGTATTGAAAACTGT
>CAYGKL010000130.1:0-7756 GCA_964350505.1 uncultured Roseivirgaceae bacterium
ATTTCATCAAATCCTCAAAAACCTTTTGAACATATTGAGTTATGGTGGTCAAGTACTCAAAATTTACTGTTTCAAAAGTGTCGGTTGGTCGATGATAATGAGGAGTGGTGTCTCCATTTTTGTATTCCTCAGTAATGCCTGTTGCCGCAAAACCAAGATTGCGAAATGAGCGATGATCTGTTGAAGTTACATCAGAGATTTGAATTGGAAATTCATACCCAAAATCCTGCGCTACTTTCAAATAATGGTTCTTAATCTCTTCAGTAGGTAGTTCAAGCTCAAAACCACGGTCTCCATCTTCATCCCAACCCAATTGATCTATTGTATGGACCGAAACTACATTATATTTTTCATCGAGCAGTTTTTGAGCATAAGCCCGGCTGCCAATGAGACCAAGTTCTTCCTCATCGAAGAAAACTATCTTCATGTTATACTTTCTATTGGGCAATGCAGCAATGTACTGAGCAACTGAGTAGGTCAGTGCTACTCCCGTAGCATTGTCATTCGCTCCTGGGCAGTCTTTCACGCTATCATAATGCGCTCCGAGAATGATCCATTGGTCGGTTTTAGCAGTTGCCATTATGGTGCCCACCACATTTTTTCCTGTCTCGCTGTAGTTTTCAACTAAGGCTTCATCACAGAATTCGGCTAGCATCTCTTTGAGATATTCAGCAGCTATTTCTCTCGATGCTTGTGCATGCCTGTCTTTAAGAATCAGATTGTCTTTAATAGCCTCATGGCCAGTAAGCTTTGAGATTATTTCGACCTGCTCTGATATTGGGTCATTTTGAAGTGCGAAGCTTGGTGAGGCTATTAAAAATGAAAGGACGCAGGCAAAGGCATGTTTGAGTTTCATAAACCTAGAAGTTATGGATTTAGGAAGCTAAATATAGGAGTTCATTCAAACCAATTTTCCACCCACAATGGAAATTCCCAAAATTCTATTTGCATTCAAACAATCCTTTTCTAGATTTGACACCGTAATGAAAAGAACAAACAGAAATATTGCATGGTGGTGGCACGTAACGGAAAACCGATAACGTGAACTAGTGCTATTTCTCAAAAGATATAAGAAGCCTGCAGTTCATGCGGGCTTTTTTCGTTTAATAACCTTTTGTCATTGCTATTTCGATGAATGATGTGGCTTTCTAATTTGGAGATTGCTGCGGTCGTGCCTCCCTCGCAATGACGAAAAAGAAGAGTAAAAAAATGGACAAGATTAAACTGAATACTACTTACAAGAAGATGCTCGCTGACACAGTGACTCCTGTAAGTATTTACTTGAAACTTCGAGATAAATTCCAGAATGCTATTCTGCTGGAAAGTTCTGATTATCATGGAGATGATAACAGCTTTTCATATATCTGCTGTGAGCCAATTGCTAGATTGGTTGTGAAAGATGGAAGGTTCGAAATGGAATTGCCCGGGTCTTCAGATATGGGGCAAGTTCAAGGGGCAGAAGTAGCCGCAAAACTCACTGAATTTGCAGCATCTTTCGAATCAGACGCGAACCCATTCAAGTTCATCAATAATGGTCTATTCGGGTATATTGGATACGATTCAGTTCAATATTTTGAGCAGATCCCAGTGTCGGAAGGGAAGGAGGACGAATACCAGATTCCAGATTTACTCTATCATGTCTACCGCTACGTGATTGCTATCGACCATTTCAAAAATGAGCTTTATCTTTTCGAACACTCACCAGAGGGAACAGAGCCAAAAGGCATTCAGCCGATTGAAACGCTTGTCAATAATAAGAACTATCCATCTTACGAATTTGCTCCTCAATCGGAAGAGGTTTCGAGTTATACGGATGAGGAATTTCTAAGCATTATCGATGAAGGAATGAAGCATTGCTTCCGGGGCGATGTCTTTCAAATAGTGCTTTCCAGAAGATTTCAGAGCAAATTTAAAGGAGATGATTTCAATGTATATCGTGCTTTAAGATCGATTAATCCTTCTCCTTACCTGTTCTATTTCGACTTTGGGAATTTTAAAATTTTCGGCTCTTCTCCAGAGGCGCAATTGGTAATTAAAGATCTTAAAGCAACTATTCATCCGATCGCAGGTACATTTAAACGTACAGGAAACGATGAAGCTGATGCCGAGTTGGCCAAGCAGCTGCATGCAGATCCGAAGGAGAATTCTGAGCATGTCATGTTAGTTGATTTAGCCCGTAACGACTTAAGCAGGGCAGGTTCAAATGTGGCGGTGGATACTTATAAGGAGATTCAATACTATTCACATGTGATTCACTTGGTGTCGAAAGTTACTGGAACACTGGCTGAGAATATGGATTCTACTCAAATGGTAGCAAGTACTTTTCCGGCAGGAACCTTGAGTGGCGCTCCAAAAGTTCGCGCTATGCAGCTTATCAATGAGAATGAAACTACACGTAGAGGCTCTTATGGTGGGGCCATCGGTTTTATGGGTTTCAATGGAGACTTCAATCATGCTATTATGATCCGTTCATTCCTGAGTAAAGACAATACTCTGTTTTATCAGGCAGGTGCCGGTGTCGTGGCCAAGTCGAATAGAGAATCTGAATTGCAAGAAGTAAACAACAAGTTAGCCGCTTTAAGAAAGGCGATTGAATTAGCGAAGGAGATACGATAACCCCTCTGTCCTGAGGACATCTCCCCTTTGAAGGGGAGAAATAGGGTTGTCCTCCCCTTGGGAAGATGGCTTTATGAGGGGTACTCGTTAAAAGATTTACAAATGAAGATACTCATACTAGACAACTACGATTCATTCACTTACAACTTGGTTCACTACCTGAAGGAACTTGGGTATGGAGCTGGAATGGAGGTGCATAGAAATGATCAGATTACACTTGAGGTGGTAGAGCAATTCGATAAAATTCTGCTATCACCAGGTCCAGGGATACCAGAGGAGGCTGGGATACTACTTCCACTCATAGAACAATATGGCGCAACGAAAAGTATTTTGGGGGTCTGTTTAGGGCATCAGGCCATTGCGGAATCATATGGTGCTAAACTCTACAATATGCCACAGGTGTTACATGGTGTTTCTAGTGAGGTGAAAGTTCTTCAGAAAGGAGATAGACTGTTCAAAGATATTCCAGAGACATATACTATCTGCCATTACCATAGCTGGAATGTAGATAAAGGAAACTTGGGCGATCAAATTGTGGTAACCGCTGAAGATGAATTCGGAGAAATTATGGCTATCAGTCATAAGGAATATGATGTGAAGGGAGTACAGTTTCACCCAGAGTCTATTATGACGGAGTTTGGGCATAAATTATTAAATAACTGGATTAAAAATTAACGTCACTGCGAGGCACGAAGCAGTCTCCAAAATTGAGGAGATTGCCACGGTCTCCCGATATTTATCGGGATCCCTCGCAATGACGAGACGGAAATATGAAAGAAATACTAAACCAACTCATAGAATACAAATCGCTAGATAAACAGACCGCTAAGGAGATACTGATCAATCTTGCTCAGGGCAAATACAACCAGAGTCAGGTGGCGGCTTTCTTAACTGTATATCTCATGCGCAGCATTACAGTTGAGGAATTGGAAGGTTTCCGAGATGCCATGCTCGAGCTGTGCGTACCGGTAGATATTCCCGAGTATGATGCCATTGACCTTTGCGGAACAGGTGGAGATGGAAAGAATACTTTCAATATTTCTACTCTGTCATCATTCATAGTGGCAGGGGCAGGCCAAAACGTTGCCAAGCATGGTAATAATGGAGTTTCTTCGGTATCAGGTTCATCCAACCTTATGGCCCACTTTGGATATGAGTTCACCAATCATGTCGACAAGCTAAAAAAGAGTCTAGATGAATGTGGCTTGTGCTTCCTCCATGCTCCTTTGTTTCACCCGGCCATGAAGAATGTGGCACCCATTAGAAGGGATTTAGGAGTGAAAACTTTCTTTAACATGTTGGGTCCCATGGTGAATCCCTCTTTTCCTAAAAAGCAATTGGTAGGAGTATTCAGTCTCGAATTAGCAAGGCTTTATGGCTATCTATTTCAGAAAACGGACAAACACTTTGTGATTTTACATGCACTAGATGGCTATGATGAAGTATCTTTGACCGGGGCATTCAAGAAAATTTCCAACGGAAAGGAAGAAATTATATATCCAACCGAATTGGGCTTCCAAGTAATTAAAGAGGAAGAAATATTCGGTGGTGACACAGTGGAAGAATCAGCTAAGATTTTTGAGGCTATTTTGAAAGGAGAAGGAACTCAAGCGCAGAACAATGTAGTCGTAGCCAACGCAGCTATGGCCATTCAGTGTGGTAAGGGAGTTTCCGTTGAAGATGCTTTAGGAATGGCTAAAGAGTCACTCGAAAGTGGAAATGCATTGAAAACATTTAAAAAGATATTGGAATTATAAATCAGTCGATAGTCCATAGCTCTGGACCATTGACCATTGACTAAAATGGATATACTAGAGAAAATCATAGCACATAAGCACAAGGAGGTAGAGGAGAGAAGGTCACTTTATACTGAAAAGTTACTGGAGCAAAGCATCTACTTTGAAGGCCAACCTGTTTCGTTGAAGAAATACTTACTTCGAGACGACAAGTCGGGCATCATTGCGGAATTCAAACGTCAGTCACCTTCGAAAGGAGTAATTAACGCCCATGCACCAGTGGAAAGGACCACTATTGGCTACATGCAAGCAGGTGCTTCAGCTTTATCGGTGCTTACAGATTCAGAGTTTTTTGGAGGTAGCAGCGAGGATTTAAGCATAGCAAGAAAATTCAACTTCTGCCCTGTTTTGAGAAAAGACTTCATTGTCGATGAGTATCAAATTATCGAAGCTAAATCAATCGGTGCCGATGCCATTCTTTTGATAGCCGCAGCCTTGGAGCCCAAGCGATTGAAAGAGCTAGCAGCTTTTGCCAAGACATTTGGATTAGAAGTGCTGATGGAAGTGCATAATAAAGAGGAACTTGAATCTAACCTCAATGAGTATCTAGATGTAGTAGGCGTAAATAACCGTAACTTGAAGACCTTTGAGGTGTCTGTGGAGACAAGCAAAAGCTTGGCAAGCCTTATACCAAATGACTTCGTGAAGATTTCGGAAAGCGGAATTAGCAATCCTGAGACTATCATAGACTTAAGAACATATGGTTTTCAAGGATTTCTAATTGGCGAAACTTTTATGAAGTCTTCAAGGCCTGAAAGGGCAGCTCAGGAATTTATTGAACAATTAGGAAAACAGAATTCATCAAACAGTTAATAAAATCAAGCTTTTTGATGAATAACTAAATAACCAACAACTATTAACGAATAACCAAAATTATGAAACTTAAAGTGTGTGGAATGCGCGATAGTACCAACATTCAGAAGTTGGTACATTTAAAGCCAGACTATATTGGCTTTATCTTCTACAGTGGTTCTCCTCGCAATGTGGGTGAAGTATTAAGTAGGTCGGTTTTGCAGGAAATTCCGAAAAAGATTAAAAAAGTAGGAGTCTTTGTGAATGCTTCATTGCACGAGATTAAATGGCAAATCAAAATGTATGGACTGGATGTTATTCAGTTGCATGGAGAAGAAACCCCAGAGTTTACGGCAGAGGTGAAAGCCTTGGGTATCGAGGTCATTAAAGCATTTTCTGTAGGCGATGAAGATTTTGATGTTGACCAACTAAATCCTTACAAAAAGCATGTAGACTTCTTTCTGTTCGATACTAGAAGTAGACTAAAAGGAGGTTCAGGTGAAGCTTTTGATTGGAATAGATTGAAAGAAGGATACGACAATGAAGTGCCTTTCTTCCTTAGTGGAGGAATCAGCATGAAAAACATCGCTAACCTTAAGATTTTGAAAGGGATGAATCTTCATGCCATCGACATCAATTCAAAGTTCGAGGTGAGCCCAGGCATGAAGGATATTGAAATGATTGAGGAGTTGCAAAAGGTCATCTAGCCTTAATTTGGATTTTATTTGACTAGATCAATTTTACGTGTTGATAGATTATAAATAATACGTCACTGCGAGGAACGAAGCAGTCTCCTAATTAAGGAGATTGCCACAGTCACCCGATATTTATTGGGATTCCTCTCAATGACGAAACATGAGGTAAAATGAAAATAAAAGTAGACGAGCGCGGGTATTACGGCAATTTCGGAGGAGCATATATCCCTGAGATGCTATACCCCAATATTGAGGAGTTGAGAGAAAACTATGAGTCAATCACTGCTGATCCAAAATTCAAGCAGCAATTCGATTCTTTGTTAAAGGACTTTGTTGGAAGACCTACACCACTTTATTTTGCGGAAAGGCTTTCCGAAAAGTATGGTGCGAAAATCTATCTGAAACGCGAAGATCTGTGTCATACGGGGGCCCATAAAATCAACAATACTATCGGGCAGATTCTGCTAGCAGAGCGTTTGGGTAAAAAGAAAATTATTGCAGAAACTGGCGCAGGACAACACGGTGTGGCTACCGCAACTGTTTGTGCGCTTATGGGTGTTGAGTGTATCATCTACATGGGTGCAGTAGACATGGAGCGTCAAAAACCTAATGTGGAGCGGATGCGGATCTTAGGGGCTGAGGTTCGCCCAGCAAAAAGTGGAAGCAAAACGTTGAAAGATGCCACCAACGAGGCCATGAGGCACTGGATCAATAATCCAACAGATACTCATTACATCATTGGTTCTGTGGTTGGCCCGCATCCTTATCCAGAAATGGTAGCTCGTTTTCAGTCGGTTATTAGTGCTGAAATTAAGAAGCAGTTACTTGAAAACGAAGGCACTGAATACCCCGATTACGTTGTGGCTTGTGTAGGTGGAGGAAGCAATGCGGCCGGAGCCTTCTATCACTATTACGATGATGAGCAGGTACAACTAGTAGCCGTAGAGGCAGCTGGTTTGGGGAATCACACTGGAAAAAGTGCTGCCACCACTACTTTAGGTAGACCGGGAATTTTGCACGGGAGTAAAACCCTTTTGATGCAAACAGAAGATGGTCAGGTGACAGAGCCTTATTCCATTTCAGCCGGATTAGATTATCCAGGTATAGGTCCAGTTCATGCGCATTTGTTTGAATCGGGTAGAGCTCAATTCTATAGCGTAACCGATGAAGAAGCCATGAAAGCTGGAATTATGCTCAGTAGGTTGGAGGGAATCATTCCAGCTATCGAAACTGCCCACGCCTTCGCAGCGCTCAATCAAATGACTTTGAAGTCTGAGGAGATCATGGTGATCAACCTTTCTGGTAGAGGCGATAAGGATTTGGAAACTTACATTAAGTGGGGGAAATACTAATGGTCTTGGGTATTGAGTCTTGTGTCAATAGATGTCTCAATACTCAATACTTACTACTCAATACTAGACATGAATAGAATAGAAACACTTTTCCAACAGAAGCAACAAAGAGTACTGAATGTATACTTTACGGCAGGCTACCCTAAGTTGGAAGATACCTTGGGTATTATGGAGGCACTAGAGGCTTCAGGTGCCGACCTGATTGAAATTGGAATTCCTTTTTCAGATCCTATTGCGGATGGCCCAACCATTCAAGCTAGTAACGATGTGGCCTTAGAAAATGGAATGACTTTGAAACTTCTGATGAAGCAGTTGAAAGATATGCGCCAGAAAGTCAATCTGCCTGTTGTTTTAATGGGCTATATCAACCCCATTGTTCAGTATGGAATTGAGAAGTTCTGTCAAGATTGTGAGGAGGTTGGTGTAGATGGTTTAATTCTTCCCGACTTACCCATGTTTGAATATCAGGAAGTGTATAAGCCTCTGTTCGAAAAGCATGGACTGT
>CAYGKL010000131.1:0-7706 GCA_964350505.1 uncultured Roseivirgaceae bacterium
TCGCTTAGAATTTCCTCAACCTCGTCTTGGTGTAAGCCATAGTCGTAAAGCTTGTCTCTCACTTCTTGCTGAGACCTTTCCTGATAAGCACAAAAGTCTTCAGCTTTGAGCTTGGCCGTTTTTCGGTCGTAAGTCTTTTTGGGTTTCCTTGGCTTATCGTAATCGAACATTGGCTGAAAATACAAAACATATTAACGAGGAGTGTTTTGTAATTACTGATTAGCTATAAAAATCAAGATTATTGAAGCGATTATACTAAAGCGTAGATACAATCTACGCTTAGGATAATTTTATTGGATTGCACAATCCTGAGTGTAGTTTGTAACTACACTCGCGTATTGTTGTTTTCAACAAATTGACTAAGTCTAGTTAATAACTACACTTTTGATATCAAAAAATTAGACTTATTAAATGACAATACCTAAGCGTGGATACAATCTACGCTTAGAATACGAGTGATATGCCATCATAAGATTCGAGAATTACTTCAATGTAATTTGTAACTAAACTCACCTATTGTTATTTTAAATGCACACAATAAACACATTATGGGAGAGGCATATCAAATTCAGGATCAAAACAGGCCATACTTCTTGACATTTCAGGTTGTCGGTTGGGCTGATATTTTTAGTAGGAAGATTTATCGAGATATCATTATTGAGAGTTTAACCTTTTGTAGAAGAGAGAAGGGACTGGTTATTTTTGCTTATGTGATTATGACCAATCATGTGCACGTAATCTTCCAATCGCAAAACGGAAACCTTTCAGACATTATCAGGGATTTCAAGAAGTTCACATCTAAGACTATTTTTAGGGAGATAGATATGAGTGGAAAGGAGAGTCGAAGAAAGTGGCTCAATATGGTTTTTGAATATTACGCGAAGTACAATAAAAGGAATCGCTTGAGACAGTTTTGGACTCATGAAAATCATGCAGTCGAGTTGAGCACTAATGACATGTTAGACTCAAGGTTAGAGTATATTCATAATAACCCTGTTCGAGCAGGCTGGGTAGAATTACCACAAGATTATCTATATAGCAGCGCTCGAAATTATGCTGACCTCCAATCACCAATGGATATTGACTTCATCTGACCATCCGCAGTGAAGTTTGTAGCTACACTCAGCTATGCTACTTTCCAATTGAGTTCGTTTAAATGTCAAGGAATCAAGATTAATGAAGCGATTATACTAAAGCGTAGATACAATCTATGCTTAGACAAAAGGGTAGAATATTGAGGAGAAAGACCTTTATGTTGAACTAATCGAATGTTCTTATATTGTAAGTGTTAAGGTTAATCAACCTTATTTCTAACTATTATTTATATTGAAGAATCAAGTAAAAAAAACAAACAAGTCAATATGGTGTCTGTTTGTCACATGTTTCATTTGTCTTTTAGGTTGTAAGAAGAGCAATGATGAAAAAATAGTTACTGAGGGAGTTCCGAACCAAGTAGTTCTTATAATTGATCATTGCCCAAATTATAGTGCTTATTTAAATCCCGAAACTGAAGTTTATAGTTCAAAAGCTAATGACTATGAGATTACAGCAATTAATAGTGATTTGATTAGTCTTTCTTATAAAACAAAAGCTATCCCAGAAAGAGATACTGTAGTTTTCCCTACGAACGGTGAAATCTTAGAGATCGATCATATTTACAAATTTCATAGATATATAAGTTTCAGAGTCCAGAAAGGAGATACAGTTCTTTTTACCTATGAAAATGATTTCCCTGAAGCAACTATTCTTAATCGAGAAGTCTCCGATAAGGACATCAATTATGAAAAAGTTCGAAACGAATTCGTCATAGAAGGTGAGAATTTTGATGGGAATAGCAAATTTAATATGCACCCAGTTAGCTCTATTAAAGGATACATAAAGATTAGAGATAGACTTAAATCCAAAGAAATAAGGTTAGAGGCTTATGAGTCAGCTTTGGAAAAGTCTCAAAAGGAATTGGAAAAAGAAGTTATTCTTCTTGATTCTCTTTTTAAAATGGGAGAAATAAGTGAAGAGACAATGTCTTATTACAAGGCAAGATCATACGTACTTTATGAGTTTAATAAGCATACTTATAGCGACTACGTATCAAAGAATTTTGGAGATAAGGAAGCTAGCCTAAACAAATGGAACTTTCAAGAAGCTCAAGATTTAGAATTAGCAGGTTACGGATATTACAGCAGGATCTTGAATCAAGTAGTAAGACAAGAGTATTATGAAAGTGTAAATTGGATTGAAGAAGTAAATATTCGCTTTCCCGATTATCGACAGCTTTACGATTTGATTAGAGAAAATGATTTTTTGTCGTCAAAAGATATGGAAATACTTCTTGCAGAGAATATCAAGCAGATAATTGAACATTTTAATGAAAAAGACATTAACGCGTACCTGAATAAATTTATTAAAGATGTCAAAAATCCAGAGCTCCTTAAAGGCATCTTAGGCCAACATCAATATGCTCTTTCAGCTGATTTGAAAAATTGGTATTCACGAAATATTTCGCTTGTACAGACCTTTGATTCACTTATGAATCTCAATCTGATTGATTTAAATAATAACGAGTTGAATTTTCTAGATCTAATGGAGGCTAATAAAGGCAAGCTTATTTATGTTGACTTTTGGGCAAGCCATTGTGTGCCTTGTTATGTCGCGATGCCCTACTCCAAAAAACTTAAATCCAGTTATCAAGATGGCGAAGTAGTGTTTTTATATATTTCTATTGATACTGAATATGATAAATGGGTTAGAGGAATGGATAAAGCTCAAATAAAGGATTATCCTCTATCTTTTATGGTTGATCGAGGAAAATCGAACAATTTGTTTCTGCAAACAATGAGTATAAATGAGATTCCTAGATATATATTATTTGATAAGGATGGAGAATTAATTCATTACAGAGCTTATGGCCCAAGTACCAATGAAATTTATGAGACTATTAGGAACCACATGAAATAGTGATTATTTTCTTTATTCGGCCTAGCTTCCAAATATACTGAACTATTAAAGTTTGGCAATCAGCAATATGCTTATAGCATAGCGTAGTTGCTAACTATGCTGACTGCATTTAATGTTTAGGCATGAAGATTATTGAAGCGATTATACTGAAGCGTAGATACAGTCTACGCTTAGGGGTACCAAAATAAAAAAAGCCTAACTTTTCAGCTAGGCTTTTTAGTGCGCACGAGAAGATTCGAACTTCCACACAACTTAATGCACCACCCCCTCAAGATGGCGTGTCTACCAATTCCACCACGTGCGCGAAATGGTTGGCAAAAGTAAATAAGAAATCGGCTATTTCAAATAAATGCTTTCCGCCTTTAATGCATTCCTCTTTTGTGAGAACCCTTGTAGTTTTCTACATTGAGTCAATTTTTTAAGAATGAACAAGCTAAACCAAAATAAGCTCCTCGGACTGGCCTTTATTGTTGTCGGAACAATTGCGGTCCTCTCCAATTTTGACCTGATTCCTGGGCAGGTGAGGCATTATCTTTTTCAGTGGGAAAATTTATTACTCATCACAGGTGCTTACTTACTTATTACTGAACAGAATAAAAAAGCTGGTGCCATATTACTGATTATCGGCTTTGTGCTGGTCATTGATGATTGGTTAAGAGTAGATATTTCTATTTGGGAGCTTTGGCCGCTTATTCTTGTCTTCGCAGGGATTCATTTGATCAGACGAACGATTCAAAAGCCCGGTGTTTCGGAACCGGTGGTTGAAACGCCAGATATGGGAGGAGATACTGTAGATGATATGGCTGTTTTCTCCGGAGGTGATAAAATTGTTTCCACCAAGAATTTTAGTGGCGGATCGCTCACTGCTATTTTTGGTGGTTCCAACATCGATTTAACTTCTTGCAATATGCAAAGAGAGCTAGCCGAAATAGATATCTTCTATATGTTTGGCGGCTCTAGAATACGAGTGCCTAAGGGTTGGCAGGTAGACATTCGCGCAACCAATATTTTTGGTGGGCTTTCAGACAAGCGCATTCTTACAGAGATGAACAGTGGTTCGCAGAAGAAGTTGATAATTAAAGGACTTGTGCTTTTTGGTGGTGCAGAAATTTCAAATTGAATTTTATGAAAAATCTATTGACGCTTTGTTTGGCTCTAGTGGCAACCCTATCTTTTTCTCAAGATAGAATTACTGGAAAAACTTTCGCTACTAGAAGCGAGGTAATCGCACAACATGGAATGGCAGCTACTAGCCAACCTTTGGCCACTCAAGTGGCCTTAGATATCCTAAAAAAAGGTGGTAATGCCATTGATGCTGCTATTGCTGCTAATGCCACGTTGGGTCTTGTTGAACCAACAGGAAATGGCATCGGAGGTGATCTTTTTGCTATAGTTTGGGATGCCAAAACGGAAAAGCTTTATGGATTGAATGCTTCAGGAAGATCTCCCTATGATCTGACTTTAGACTACTTTAAAAAAAACGGATATACTAGCATTCCTGCCTATGGCCCACTACCTGTTTCAGTGCCAGGAGCTGTAGATGGTTGGTTTGAGTTGCACAATAAGTTTGGCTCATTAGAAATGACAGAGATTCTTCAGCCTGCTATTGACTATGCTAATAACGGATTTCCAGTTTCAGAACTCATTGCTTGGTATATGGAACAAGGAGCAAAAAACCTCCAAAAATTTCCTGGGTTTAAAGAAGTCTATATGCCGAATGGCCGAACGCCTCGTAAAGGGGAGATTTTCAAAAACCCAGCTTTGGCCAATACTCTTAGCCAAATTGCCGATGGAGGAAGAGATGCCTTTTATAAAGGAGATATAGCAAGAACTATTGCTTCTTACTTTAAGCAGATGGGTGGTTTTCTTTCTGAAAAGGATTTGGCTGATCATTCCTCAGAGTGGGTTGAGCCTGTCTCTGTGAATTATAGAGGATATGATGTTTGGGAATTGCCACCCAATGGACAAGGAATTGCCGCACTTCAAATGCTTCAGATTTTGGAGCAATACGACATCAAGTCTATGGGGTTCGGAAGCAAAGAGTACATCCATACTTTCACCGAGGCCAAAAAATTAGCTTTTGAAGATAGAGCTAAGTTCTATGCAGACATGGATTTCTATAAAACACCTGTAGAGTGGCTGATCTCCGATGAATATGCCAAAGAACGCAATCAGTTAATTGACCCTGAGAAGGCGGGCAATTCTTATCCAGCAGGAAAATTAAGAGATGGAGATACCATTTACCTGACCGTGGCCGATAAGGATGGTAACATGGTTTCTCTCATTCAAAGCAATTATCGAGGTATGGGTTCTGGCATGACACCTCCAGGTTTAGGGTTCATTTTTCAGGATAGAGGAGAGCTATTCTCTTTGACCGAAGGGCATGCCAATGTGTTCGAACCTCATAAAAGACCTTTTCACACCATCATACCATCTTTCATTACTAAAGATGGAAAGCCTTGGGTGAGCTTTGGCCTTATGGGTGGTGCCACACAACCTCAAGGTCATGCTCAGATTGTGATTAACCTAATCGATTTTGGAATGAACTTGCAAGAAGCTGGTGATGCACCAAGAATTCTGCATACTGGTTCTTCTCAACCCACCGATGAGGTAATGACTGACGGAGGTGTGCTTCAGTTAGAAACAGGTGTTTCTTACGAAGTTATTCGTGAGCTCATTAAAATGGGGCATAAAATCTCTTATAATGTAGGAAGCTACGGTGGCTATCAAGCCATTATGTGGGATGCCATCAATAAGGTTTATTATGGTGCCTCAGAATCCCGAAAAGATGGGCAAGCTGCTGGTTATTGAGGGCTTATGAATCAAAAACTCGTTCATATCGCCATTGTAGTCAATGATTATGATGAGGCCATTGCCTATTATACTCAAAAACTGCACTTTGAGCTTGTGGAAGACACTCAGCTAAGTGACGTCAAAAGGTGGGTTTTAGTCAGACCAAAAGGCTCTGAATGTGCTCTGTTGTTGGCCAAAGCTGCTAATGAAGAACAAAAGAAAGCCATAGGTAATCAATCGGGAGGAAGGGTGTTTCTTTTCTTACACACCGACAACTTTGATTGCGATTACGACAATCTATTAAAACACCAGATCGAGATAGTAAGGCAACCGCACATAGAAGTGTTTGGTAAGGTAGCCGTCTTTAAAGATCATTATGGAAACTTGTGGGATTTGATTCAACCCAACACCCCTTGATGTTTTCTTTGAACAGTTTTCTTAGTAAGGTCAAATAATATTTTCGTGATGAAATGAAGGTCGAATAAATGACTTTCAATAAGCGTTAATCAAATAAGTGCACCTTCAGAAAAAGTAACCATTCATCAATTCTTGAGAGAATTTCTGTAATATTTCTTGCAACATAATTGCATTTGCAATAACGTTGCATAAACTATCAAAACTAAAATCATGAAAAGTATATTCAAATTGAATTGGGTTCTTGTATTACTTTCATTTGTAGTACTGAGTGCCTGTGATAATGATGATCCGGAGCCTGTTAATGAGGAGGAATTAATTACAACTGTTCGTGTAACTTTCACTCCAACTGCGGGTGGAAATGCTGTTGTAGCAAGTTTCAGAGACTTTGATGGTCCTGGAGGTAATTCTCCGCTTGTTACGGATCCTACTCTAGCTGCAAATACTACTTATAGTGTTGCTTTAGAGTTTTTAGATGAGACACAAACGCCATCAGAAGATATTACAGAAGAAGTTGAAGAAGAGGCAGACGAACACCAAGTGTTTTTTGAAGTAGGTTCTGGACTTAATTTTACCTTTGCATATGGTGATCAGGACGGAAATGGAAATCCTCTAGGTTTAACTGGAACGGTTACCACTGGAGACGCCAGCGCAGGTAGTTTAACCATTATTTTGGTGCATGAGCCTAATAAAACGGCAAGTGGTGTTGCTGCTGGAGACAGAACAAATGCAGGTGGAGAAGAGGATGTAAGGGTGACCTTTGCAGCTTCTATTCAATAGATAAATTGAAATGGATTTAGGTTAGATCATAGGTATTTTATGAACAAAAGGGCACTCTTACAAGTTAGTAGGGGTGTCCTTTTTATGTTTCAAAGAACGAAGCATTTCTATTTTAACTTGTATTGAATCTTTCTCAATAATGAACGTTTTAAGCATATGAAAAACTTAAGTAAGATTAACCTCCTTTTTTTATTCTCAATAATTGCATTGGTTTTCTCTTGTGATAAAGATGATCCAGAGCCTGTAAATGAGGAAGAACTCATCACTAGCGTAAGAATAACATTTACCAGTACGGGTCCAATAGATGAAACTTTTACAGCTACTTGGGAAGACCTAGATGGTGAAGGAGGTAATGATGCTACGGTGTCAGATCTTACTTTGACTTCTGGGAATTCTTATGACCTTGACGTTGAATTCTTCAATCAGAATATCAACATTACTGCAGAGATCAAAACCGAGGCTGCTGAGCATCAGTTATTTTTCGAAAGTAGTGCAGGCTTAACCTTACTGGTTGAGTATAACGATGTGGAAACTGACTATGTATTAACGGGTGGTGATTTCCCTGTTGGGTTGTCAAATACTGCCTCTGTAGGATTGTCTTCTACTGGTACGCTTACCGTTATTTTAGTGCATGAACCTTCTAAGTTTCAGGTGAATGTGGCCGAAGGAGATAGAACCAACGCTGGAGGAGAAGAAGACGTTCGAGTGTCATTTCCAATAACCATTCAATAGAGATATGACAAACACGATGAATTCATCGTGTT
>CAYGKL010000132.1:0-4140 GCA_964350505.1 uncultured Roseivirgaceae bacterium
TAAGTGAGCAAGTGAAGTCGAAGTACAATCTAGGGATGGAATATCTCTCAAAATCCATGGATGAAACACGTTTTATAGCCCATAGGTTAATGCCAAAAGGAATTGAAGACTTTGGCTTAGAACCTGTTTTGAGAGATATGGTCAATGATTTAAATAGAAGTACCGATATTGAGTTTGAGTTTATTACCAATATGCAAAATCGTAGACTTCAGGTACCTCTTGCTCTGAACCTGTTTAAGCTTGTTCAAGAGGCGGTAAATAACATTATCAAGCATGCCCAGTGTAAAACAGTGACCATTCAGTATTTAAATGTTTCCAATATCATTCAGTTAAGCATTGAAGATGATGGAATAGGTTTTCAACCTAAAAACCTTGGTCAAGGTAACTTAGGCTTTGGTTTGGCTAGTATGAAATCTAGGGCAGCCGCTGCTGGTGCTGAGTTAGTGCTGGACTCTATTCCCGGCCATGGAACAACAATATTGGTCGAAATCCCTTTCACCCAAAACATAAAATATTATGAATAAGATAAAGCTCTTTTTAGTTGATGATCATAGAATGATTAGGGACGCATTGATTTCTTATCTAGATACTGATGGTAGGTTCGAAGTTGTGGGACAGGCAAACCATGGAGAAGAGGCTTTACAGCGCATAAAGGAAAACCCACATTTCGATGTGCTGCTAACAGATATCGTAATGCCACAAATGGATGGTATTGAGCTAGTAAAGCAGCTCAAAGAAGGGACTTTCAACTTTAAAATTGTAGCCCTTACCATGCTTAGCGAAACACAGCATATTAAGAAAATGCTCAATTATGGCGTAAATGGCTATGTGCTTAAATCGGCCCAACAAGCCGAGATTATTAAAGCATTGATTCAGGTTCATGAAGGAGGCTCTTATTATAGTCCAGAGGTAACCCAAACCATTATGGATCATTTCAGGGGTGAAAGGTCTGGTAATAGCAATTTAGCTCAGGAGATTCCTCTAACTAAGAGAGAGAAGGAGGTACTTCATTTAATCGTTAAGGAGTATGCTAACCAAGAAATAGCGGATGAGCTCTTCATCTCAATAAGAACAGTAGAAGCCCATAAACGCAACCTTTTAGAAAAAACAGGACACAAAAATATGGCTGGTTTGGCAATATGGGCCGTAGAAAAACGCATGTTTGAGGATGTTTAATAAGTAAATTACTTAGAAAGGTATAAGGGTTAACTTTAGTCTATCTAAGTATAATTTTTAAGTACGATTGTTAAAGGAAGCACCAACACCCATTGGTGTTTTTCTACTTTTAAAGAACTGAGATTTCCCTCATAAATAGCGGCCTAGACTTGCGGACATTTGGTGTATAAAGAACAACAAAACGCCAAAGTCATGAAAAAGCTAATCATTATCGCAGCAATTTTTCTCGCAGGAAGTACTGCATTCGCCCAATCTTATTACTACAAAAATGAAGTAAAAAGAAACTTTACTTTCCAAGTAGCTCCTACAGCTTTTAATTATGCAGACTATAACCTTATCGGTTTCTCTATAGGAGTTAATTATAAGGAAGTTTTAAACCTTAGTTATTTCCACACTCGCGACTATAAGTCTAAAGAGACTACTTACATGGATACTCGATGGGCTGGTTTATATGCCGCAGCCATGTTTCCAGTGAACGATTGTATTGAAGTAGGTCCAGTAATGAGGCTCACTACTTTAGACAATGACTTTCAAAAACCATACTTCGGAGCAGAAGCCAGAATAGACTTAAGCTGGAATACTAAAATTGGTTTTGAGTTCGGTAAAGCGAACCACCAAGCAGTAGGTGTTAAATTAATCTGGAACCTTTACTAAGCCTGTCAATCATGAAAGATCTAAAGAATTACGCGAAGATTTCAAGAAACACTCAGGCCGTATGGAATGACCAATCAAAGCAGCTTCTAAACAGCCTGTCTGAAGAGTTCAAAGCACCACTAATGGCCATTGAAAACAATGCGTTCATCATGGAGGAAATGATCGAAGACAATGACTACGATCGGCTCAAGATGTACGGTAAATACATCAACGGAATAGTTGGTGAATCGAAAAAATTGACCAACATTATTGATGATGTGATCTACTTCTTTAACCTAGCAAAGACAGAGGATAAGCTTCAATTTTCAAAATTAAGCGTCAACGACATGGTGAAAGAGTTGATCGTTGGCTTCGAAAACTATTACCCATTTAAAAAATTCAATCTTAAAATTGCTAAAGAGTATTTAGAGGTTGATGTAAACAAAGAAATGTTCTTAGAGGGGCTTAAACGCTTAATCTCTCTAGTGTTAGAAGTTTCTGACGGTATTCATCCAGAGGTTGCTTTTAAGGTAAATAGAGGCATTCTCAACATTGATGTGACAGCACCGAATTTTGAGTTGGCACCTTCACAAGCTGATGCAGTTTTTGAGCCTCTCAACGCTCTTGCGAATAAAGGTAAATCCAAGTTATTATCTGTGAGGTTGGGGCTCATCAAGCGTTTATTCGAGTTGAATCACGCCCAAATACATATCGACTATCGAGAAGATAACTTTGTGGTATTCAATTTACAAGTAGCCATTAGACATCAAGATTTAAAAGTAGCATCATGAATAAGCCAGCGATAATAGTTATCTCAATACGCGCAGCTTCCTATGTAGATGTCTACGAAACCCCAGAAGCTCAATGCTTTCATAGGAGAAAGATATTAAACGAATAGCCTTTTATGGCTGGTATGTTGTTCTTTTAGGTCGGTTCTTGGCGGAGCCGACCTTCTTTATTTAAGTGATTTACCTAATTGATGAATTACTAGAAGTACCAATAGAAGAGAGGCTGGCAGAGGGTATCTTTATTATAGAAAAAGAACAACGCCAAAGCCATGAAAAAGCTCATCATAATTCTCGCTTCAATACTTGCAGTTTCTTGTGGAGAGATCTACGAAAACCCAGAAACTCATTATTTGATAGAAAAAGGTGAACACAACAGCAAAGTGGTGGGCGGATTTATTGGAGATAAGATGAGAACCCTCAAGTCTAGTAACTATTCCTTTACTGCACGTTTCGATGAAACAGCCAGGTATGACCTTGGAAATAGGAATCAGTTTGATATCAATAAGTTGATGGGCTTCTCCGATGCCAACAGCCTTCACCAAGAAAACAGTATTCGTTTTGGATGGTGTTATAACCTAGAAACAGATAAGATAGATATTTTCGGATATGCCTATTTAAATGGAGACAGGTTCTTCAAAAGAATTACTGATGTAGGCATAGGCGAAACGATCAATTACCAGATTTTCCTCACAGAAGCTACTTATGAATTAACAGTGAATGGTGATGCACAGTTAAGTATTCCGCGAAGTGTACAGAATCAGAAAGGTGTTTATTACATGCTCTTCCCATACTTTGGAGGAGATGAACGTGCTCCACATCGCATCAATATTTTCATAAAAGAGAGATTCTAAGCAACCAAAGCTGGAATGTTGTTGATTAAGTCGGTCCTTGGTAGGGACCGACTTTCTTTGTTTAAGGGTTTTACCTAATTAGTGAATTACTTGAAGCACCAATAAATGAGAGGTGGGCAGGTGGTATCTTTATTATAGTAAAAGAGCAACGCCAAAGCCATGAAAAAGCTAATCTATATACTCGCAATTTTTCTTTCCTGGTCACTCAGCTTAGATGCCCAGTATTATGTAAATGAAAAGCCAGTTGAAAAAGTAAGCCTCGAAGTAAGAAGTTTAGCCACTCAATCCATACATGGCCAGAAAGTTGGTTTCGGCATCAACCTGAACCTCAATCAAAGATGGCAATTCAGCTATTTTATGCTTAAACCCCTTCAGAATAGTGAAACAGCCATAGCTGGCAGTTCATATGAAGGTGGACAAATAAGATTCAACATTAACCCTAAGAATAAACTTACCATTGGTCCTGCAGTAAAAATAGGTTATCACGACAAAATGTTTCTCACAGTGCTTCCTTCAATACAAGCCACTTATCATGTGCTTGAAAAAATAAACCTAACTGGTGGTGTGGCCTATAGTGATGGCTTCCCGTATTTCAACCTTGAGTTGGGTTACAAACTTTTTGGAAAGTAATCAATTGAATTTCCTCAATCAATTGGTGGTTAAAGCCTCAGCATTTGCTGAGGTTTTTTCTT
>CAYGKL010000132.1:4240-7687 GCA_964350505.1 uncultured Roseivirgaceae bacterium
AGTGATCCGCTCAGGACTCGAACCTGAAACCTACTGCTTAGAAGGCAGTTGCTCTATCCAGTTGAGCTAGCAGACCAACGGGCTTTTTTCAAAAGCGAGTGCAAATATAAGAAAAAGCATTTCTGGAAAGCAAAGGCAATGAAGGAAAAACTTTAAATTTTTAAACGATGTCATTTTCAATGAAATGGCTAATTTCAGCTAAGCATTTTTTCATGAAAACAGACCTTACCAACAGCAACCTAAAGAACACTGCTTACTGGATCATCATCTTAGGCGGTTTCGTTTTTGCACTTATCTATTTCCGTTCGTTTTTAGAGCCCATAGTCCTTGCCTTATTGCTTTGGTACCTCATTAGAACCACTAGGAAGTATATTGCCAAACTATCTATCAAAGGCAAAGCATTGCCTCAATGGTTACAGCGAGTAGTAGCATTTTTTGTAACCCTGTTTTTCTTCTATGGCATTTATCAGATCATTTCAGTGAATATTCAACTCATTAGTGAGAATGCAGATAGCTATGATAGTAACCTGAGATTGTTTTTTGGTCAGTTAAGAGAGTTTACCGATCAGTATAGCTTTCTCACCAATATTGAGAACGAAATTCAGAAAATCGACTATCAATCCATTTTAAGCGGAACCTTCAACTCATTAAGCACGGCTCTCGGCAACTTTGCGCTTGTCATTGTATATGTTGTTTTCTTCTTGATAGAAGAGAATTATCTAGATGAGAAGCTTAAAAATTTATTTCAAAAGGAGGGGAGTAGGAAAAATGTTTCTGAAATATTTGAACGTATTAGTAAGGCTGTAAATAAATACTTTACTGTCAAAACGGAAGTGAGTTTGCTCACAAGTGTAGTTAGTTATGTGCTTTTACTCATTTTAGGAGTCGATTTCCCCGTGCTTTGGGCCTTCATCATCTTTGTTTTAAATTATATCCCTTATGTGGGTTCATTGGTGGCAACGCTTCTGCCTGCCATATTTTCAATTTTTCAGTTCGCATCCTTCTGGCCCTTCTTGTACGTATTTCTGATCATTGAATCGGTACAGGTTATTGTAGGTAATTATATTGAGCCTAAACTGATGGGAAGAACGCTTAATCTCAGTCCTCTGGTGGTGCTAATCTCACTGTCATTCTGGGGTTCAATTTGGGGTGTACTTGGCATGATACTTTCGGTGCCAATGGTCTCCGTAATTATCATTATTTCTGCTCAATTCCCATCTACTCGGGGAGTCGCAATTCTCTTTAGCGAGAATGGAAACTTAAGTCATATAGACTCTTCTAGTGATGAAGTATAGGTTGTTAAAAAGAGCATGGATTGAGCTGTCCGAAATCAGTTTTGGTTGTATGTCTTTGGAGACAGACCGAACCCTAAACAATAGGCTTTTGGCAGCTGCTTTTGATGGCGGGATTAACTACTTCGATACCGCAGATATCTATCAAAATGGTCTTAATGAAGAGATGGTTGGAGAGGCCATCCAACCCTTCCGAAAGGAAATCTATCTTGCAACCAAAGTAGGCAATCAGCCAAAGCCAGACGGTTCTGGCTGGGATTGGAATCCTTCGAAAAGTTATATTATTGAGGCGGTTGAAAAAAGCTTAAAGAGACTCAAAACAGATTACATAGATATCTACCAATTACATGGTGGAACTATAGAAGATAATAGGGAGGAGGTAGTGGAAGCCTTCGAGCTGCTTCAGGAGCAAGGTAAGATTTTACACTACGGTTTCTCATCTATTCGACCTAACGTCATCAAGGCTTTTGCTCAAAATACACAGGCTGTTTCCAACATGCTCCAATATAGTTTGCTCGATAGAAGACCGGAAGAAGAGGTGCTGAATTTGTTGCAGCAGCATGAGGTTGGTGTACTAGTAAGAGGAGCAATTGCAAAGGGTTTTTTGATCGATAAAGAATCAAGTGATTACTTAAATTATACATCAAAAGACGTTGATTTAATGAGAGATAAGGTTGAATCATTCTCAATTGAGAAAATCAAACCCTTACAGGTCATTTTGCAATGGGTTTTAAGACAAAAAAGTGTTACTTCTTTAGTGTTAGGGATGCGAACAGAGGCTCAATTACAAGAGGCTTTGTGCTACAAGGATGTTGAGGTTGAAGACTCAACAATCTTTGATCAACTGTCTCAAGTGCTTGAGCCGAATGTCTACACATCTCATAGAAATTGAATGAATTTCAAAGACCTTAATTTTAGAAATTTAAGATCTAGAATGAGAGTGTTTTGATTTGGACTTTCGTAAACAGTGTGATCATGTTTGAAGTTTTAGATGATGATATATTGAAATAGTTTAATTTAAAGAGATGCGAAATGTCCCTGAATTATGATGAAAATGAAATCTTGTTCTGTCATTCCTGTTTCTTTTGTTCTTTACTTAATTGCCAAAATTTAATGTTATGAATTCAATTCCTTCGTCCACTTTTAAGTTCTTAAAGGAGCTAGAAAAGAACAACAATCGAGAGTGGTTCACTACCAATAAACGGACCTATGAAAAGGAACATTTAAATGTGATTTCATTTGCTGATAACTTGCTAAATCAGATGAAGTCTATGGATGAAATCAGCACTTTATCTGGTAAGAAAAGCTTGATGAGAATTTATCGAGATGTAAGATTTTCAAAAGATAAATCGCCCTATAAAGCTAGGTTTGCTGGCAGCTTTTCGAGGGTAAAACCACAGTTGAGAGGAGGGTATTTTTTCAGCTTTGCGCCAGGTGAAACTATTGTGGGTGGGGGCTTCTACGGGCCCTCCTCAGACGATCTAAAATTAATACGTGCACAGATTGCTCAAGATGATGCGCCATTGCGTAATGTAATTGAAAGCAAAGCATTCAAAGCTGTATTTGGTGGCATAATGGGGGAGCAAGTAAAAACAGCGCCAAAAGGTTATGACAAAGATCATCCGTCCATCGATTTGTTGAAATACAAGTCACTTTATGCTTTTAAGACCTTCACTGATACTGAGGTGCATAGTGATGACTTTATGAAAGAGGTTGTTGCTGTCTTTGTGGCTATTCGTCCATTTTTTGATGTGATGACAGACTATTTAACCACTGATTTGAACGGAATATCGCTAGTTGATTAGTCAAAACCATTTATCTAAACGCAGGTTGAATTAGTATGTCAAAACAACTCATCTTTAGTTTTTTAGAAGACTTAGTAAGGAATAATTCAAAGGAATGGATGGATAAGAACCGCTCCAGATATGAGGATTCAAAAACCTTGCTGGTGGAAATATTCGATCCAATATTATCGCAGCTAAAAGATATTGACCCTAGGATTGTTCAGCCTAATGCTAGGAAGTCGCTTAACCGGATCAATAATAACCTTATGTTTCATCCAGATCGGCCAACTTATAAAGATCACTTTGGGGTAGGATTCGGTTACGGAAAAGGCTTAGCGGATTTTTATATTCATATTGGTGTGGACGAATTA
>CAYGKL010000133.1:0-7418 GCA_964350505.1 uncultured Roseivirgaceae bacterium
AAAATTACTTTGGGTAAAAACACACATGTCTTACTCTTTGGAGGAGAACCATTCCCAGAAGAGCGCCATATCCATTGGAACTTTGTGGCTTCGGACAAAGCAAGTATTGATGAAGCTAAAGAGAGATGGGAAAACCAACTATTTGAAATGGTACCTGGAGAGAAGGGTTCTATTCCATTGCCAAAATAAACTACCATTTAATGAATATATCATCCGCTGAGTCTGATTAGAAGTTGAGTCTCCTTGAACTTTCAGATATTCGAACATGGAAAATTTTCAGCCTGTCATTGATGAGCTAGAGGCTCGGGCGAAAACAACTGACAATCCGAAGCTGCAAAAATGGCTTAATAACTCTATCGCTGTGCTGGCAGAATTAGACAAAAGGGATATTTCTCCTGCTGCATTTGATGAACCACTGAAAACCCTCAGAAGGCAGTTGGATGGTGATACACGCTACGAACAAATCAGATCCTTTTACGCAATGCTAACTGATACAGCCAGAAAGAAATTTAACCTCACTGTCCCAAAGTTTTACCAGAATCAATGGATGGTAACAGGGTGGCTAATTTTTGGTATGCCATTCGGGTTCATATTCAGCGCTGCGCTAGGGAACTTTGCCTTTATCGGAATAGGTATCCCAATTGGACTTGCATTAGGTATAGGCATAGGTACTGAAAAGGATAAAAAAGCGAAAGCCGAAGGCAGGCAACTTGATATTATTATCAAATGACCCACGAGTTACCATCAACTGATCATTACTGAAGAGCAACAAGCACGAATTTTATTTTCCCTTCCTGAAAACATGATTTATGTTACCAAATAAGTGGCCTTGCCTGATGTATATTGAGAGCCATATATTTTAGGTTGTATGTCAAGTTTTAGAATTAGACCGCGCTTTAAAGAAGAGCTCCCTATACATGCGAAAAGCTATGTGAGCAAATTGAAAGCTGCTATCGATGAAAGTGAAGATTTTACCGGGCTTGTTTCAGAGAATTATGCGGTAATTAAAATACCACAAGCAGAACGGCATTACTGGTCGCCTCAGTTAGCTTTAACCATTGAGCCTTATGAAGAAAAAGAAGCTGTTTTTGTAAGGGGGCTTTATGGCCCAAAGCCAAGTGTTTGGGCTATCTTTTTTATGGCTTATGCAGCTATTGGTACCCTTTGCCTATTTATGGGAGTATATGGGTTATCTCAAGTTATGCTAAGCAAGCCTGCACCTATCTTATGGGGTATTCCTGCAATGGGCACTATTGCCATCATTCTCTATTTAGTGGCTCAGGCCGGTCAAAAAGTTGGCGCAGAGCAAATGTTTAGGATACACCATTTCTACGAAAACCTTTTCGATGATAAGGTTAAAATTGATTAGCCATAAAAAAAGCCCCTTGCGGGGCTTTCTCATTTACCTTTTCGGTAATGATTCACAATGATATCTCTCACTGAAACGCGCTGGTGATTGAAATTTTGTGAACTTCTCTCTTGATGTAAGCCGCTACCCGTTTTAACCTGATTGGCGTTAGACCCACTCATTTGATTAGACTTTAGTACCTCCATTAGTTTACTTTACTTATTAATACCAAAAATCACCCGCTAGGGCATTAATTCCATTTCCAATTGCAATATTATGCAATCGTTTGCACTATCCAAAACACCAGACAAAATTTTATTTTGTTTGCCTTAAAATTCTGGATTGATATACTAGTTACGGCCGAGGACTTTCTTACCCTACCTTGGCACTGCTTTTAACTATCAGCTTAATCGAGTAGCGCAAAAACATCCTCTATTAAGAAGTGTTGATTGCAGGTAATCAAAGGTGTAGAATCTACCCAGTCTCAATCTTTAAAGCTTCCTTTTTAATACCCATGGTGGCATGCCTTGGCTCTTCTGCCAATCTTGGGTCGTGCACAAACTGTAGCTTTCGCATGGAAATCATTTCCAGACTGAAGAAATCGAATTCCTCTACCACTTTGCCAATTAACTCATAGATACCTTTTCCTCTAAAAGGATATTTAGCCGCAACAGGAGGAAAATGAGTTGTATCAATAAAATACCCCTCTCTATCTAACCAAGTTCCAAATTGCATTTTCCTTCCACCTGATGTATTAGTGCTTTTGATGTGAATGAGGTAGCCAACCATTGTCACCACCTTGTTTTTGTGTTGCTCCATTTCCCTCATCATTACTTCTTTAGGGGGTTGATCTTTCAGTAGATCGAAAGGATTACAAAGCGGAAAACCTAGTAAATCAATCTGATCGAATGCATCTTCCAGCACATCGTGGCTAAGTTCAGGTAACTTGAATCTTTTTACCTCGGGGTCGAAAAGCATTTTTACTGGAGTCGTCTTTTTGGCGTTCCCTAGTCTTAGATGAGCCTCCCATAGTAGCTCCTTCTTTCCATTGCCTGTAAAGCGAAATGCATTTATTCTAATCAATAATGTTAGCTGGTCTAGAGAAATTACCACCCGTTTCATGAAATTATCAAAGCTCATAAACACACCATTTTCGTGCCTCTCACTCAATATATTTTCAATGGTAGCCTGCTCTAACTCACCAATAAAACCGAAGCCCATGAAAATAGTATTACCATAGATGTTACACAGGTTTTCACTCTGATTGACACAGGGAGCTTGAATATCTGCCCCATGCATAAAGGCTTCATGAGCATATAGTTCAACACTGTAGAAGCCACCACCATTGTTCATAGTAGCCACCATGTATTCTAGCGGATAATAGGCCTTAAGGTATAGGCTTTGGTAGCTTTCTACTGCATAACTGGCCGAATGTCCTTTTGCAAAAGCATAGCCAGCAAAGCTTTCAATCTGTCGCCAGATTTCTTTAGCCAACTCATAAGAATGCCCCAAAGCTTTACAGTTTTCAAAGTATTTGTCCTGAACCTTTTGAAACTCTTCTCTAGACCTATATTTACCAGACATGCCCCTGCGCAATACATCGGCCTCAGCCAGGCTGAGACCAGCAAACATATGCGCCACCTTAATTACATCTTCTTGATAAACCATCACCCCGTAAGTTTCGGGCATAATCTCTCTCAACTTAGGGTGAGCCTCTTCTCTTCTTTCTGGCTCACGAAACCGGAGTATATATTGCCGCATCATTCCAGATTTAGCCACTCCGGGCCTAATGACCGAGCTGGCTGCTACCAGTCCTAGGTATTCTTCCACCCTCAGCTTCTTGAGAAGCATTCGCATGGCAGGCGACTCCACATAAAAACAGCCTATGGCCTTACCTTGCCTGAGCATCGCTTTTATTCTTTCATCCTTCTTTAATTTTGAGATATTATGAATATCAATAGGCTCATCGTCTGGATGGTTTCTATCTATAATCTCTAGGCTATCTTTAATTTTTCCCAAACCACGTTGACTCAGAATATCGAACTTATAAAGCCCAATATCTTCTGCAACAATCATATCGAAGTGGGTAGTAGGAAAGCCTTTTGGCGGAAGGTCGGTGGCCGTGTAATAGTGAATCGATCTCTCTGAGATTAGAATACCTCCAGCATGTATACTCAGGTGGCTAGGAAAGCCCTCAATATAATGTCCGTACCGAAGCACCAAACGTTGGGTTTCATCTAAGTTTTCAAACTTAGCTTTCTGAATATGTTCAATTTCATGAGGGGGAAGGCCTAATACTTTACCTAATTCACGTATGACTGCCCTGAACTGAAAAGTGCTGTAGGTGGCTAATAAGGCAATGTTTCCACCTTGCTTACTTTGAAACTCCTTAAAAATAAAGTCAGTGACATCCTCTCTGTCTTTCCATGAAAAGTCTATATCAAAATCTGGTGGGGTTTTGCGGTAAAGGTTAATGAAGCGTTCGAAGTATAGGTCCAATTCAATCGGGTCTACATCGGTAATTCTAAGCAAATAGGCTACTATACTATTCGCCCCACTGCCACGACCGACATAGAAATAATTCTTCTTTCGAGCATATTCGCATAGTTTCCAGTTGATAAGGAAATAAGACATAAAGCCTTGTTGGCGGATAACCTCTAATTCCGTTTCGATCCGGTCACGAATTTTTTGAGAAAGCTTGGGATAGCGATAAGGCAGGCCTCTTTCACAAAGTTCTTTCAATAATTCATAGTCTTGTTCAGGTGTTTCGCAAAAAGCCTTAAGGTTTTTGTTCAGGTGTTCTCCCTCAAAGTCAAAGTGAATATGGCACTGCTCGAGAAGCCTTTCGGTATTCTCAATCATATAAGGATGTGACGAATATAATTCCCTCAACTCATCTGCGGGATAGATGAAGTCTCCAGGGTCACCTTCCTCCGACTTAGTCAGCTTACTGAGCAAGGTGTTATTGTCAATAGCCCGAAGTAACCGATGCGCGTTAAAGTCTCTTTTCATCACTACCCTCTGCCCCGTTTGCTCATCAATTTTACTGCGGAAAGTGGCTGTAGGTAGCATAACCATTTTAGCGCTATCCATTTGATGAGGAGGGTAAACCAAATGAGAAAGGTCTCGTGGCTTGATACCAATAAATTCTAATTCTTTTAGCTCAAATCCAGTGTATTTAGTAAAAGGATAAATCACAAAGGCATGTTGAAACTCAGGCGCTCGAAGAGGAATTTCTTCCTTATTGTGCAGGTAATTGGACAAGTACTCATTCAGCTCTTTAAAGCCTTCATTGTTTTGAGCAATAGCTACAAAAAGCTGGTCAGCTCCATTCCTGAAATCAATTCCTAAAACGGGTTTTATATCAAACTTAGAGGCTAAACGAACAAAGTTAATACTGTCTGATGTGCTGTTGATGTCGGTTAACGCAAAGGAAGTAACCCCAGCCTCCTTCATCACCTTAAATAATTCTTTGGTGTTGAAGGTGCCGTATTTGAAACTATAATAGGTATGCGTATTCAAATACATGAACTATCCGATTTAGGTTAAAACGGATAGCAAATGTACTAAATATATTAGTTTACTATTAAATTTAGTCTATACTTCTACTCTGCTATAGTCAAAATCTTCCCAAACGAACTTTTTCTTGATCTCAGGCACATTACCAATATAGGGCATGTCCTTTCTATGGTTTAGATTTCGAACCGAATAGAAGTCTAACTCATCATCAGGAAAAGGCTGACAAAGTCTTAGCATTTCCTGTTGGAACAAGGCTTCTTCCTGAGGATCTCCTTTTTCACCCAAGGCTGTAGGAAAAGGCTTTAGATAGGCATCGAGATCTGACTCATCTAAAATACACAGCATTCTATGACCGTTGCGTTGCACCATTTTAGGATTGTTATGAATGCGAGAAAGCATAGAATTAGCCTCACAGGTAAGCATAGCAAAACTATTAAAAACATGCTCTAAGCCATCTTCATCATACATTTTATTTTTTCGGCATACACAAGCAATGTACATAGGCTTCCCATCTTTTCGGAAAATTCTGAAAGGATAGGTTTTGCCTTTGTAGTGATGACTTTCATAGTAGGCGTCAATCATCACTACGCACCTTCCGTATCTAGCTGATTTAGCAAAAGCCCTAGAGTCAAACATGTTTTCACTTTGGGCATTCGGGTTAAGGTTATACTGCTTGTCGTTAATTTCAGAAGTGTATTTTACCCAATGGGGAATAAAGCCCCAATAGGCAAATACCATATTTATATGTGGTGACATTTTAGAGTAAACCACTTCTGCAGGTCTAGAAAACCCACTCACATGATAGTAGTCATACTCCTCTAGACTAGGCCATTCATTAACAGATGAAAAATCGACTTTATTTCCAGGGCCATAAAATGGATCACCAGTGAGAAGGTAAAGCTCCTGTTTGAGCATATCAATCAGCTCATCAGACATCTCTTCATGAATGGCTCTCTTAATTTGTGCACGCAGGCTACTCTCTTTGTTGTAACACATTTTAATTCTGAATAAGAAATTGACCAGTACCTCCAAGGTATAACAAAAGTGAAATTATAACATAAACTAATATTTTTAGTCTTCTAAAATATTTAGCTTTGTTACTACAATATTTAACAACCTAAGCTTTGGAGAACACGATATTACATCTCGATCTCGACACCTTTTTTGTGTCGGTTGAGCGACTACAAGATAGCCGCCTTATAGGGAAGCCTGTACTCATTGGTGGGGTAACCGACCGTGGAGTAGTGGCCTCTTGCAGCTATGAGGCACGAAGCTACGGAGTGCATTCTGCCATGCCCATGAAGCGAGCAAAAGAGCTTTGCCCAGACGCTATTCAGATCAGAGGAAACTCAGCCACCTACACCAAATATTCCGAGATGGTTACAGAAGTCATTAAAGAAGCTGTTCCTCTATACGAGAAAACATCCATTGACGAGTTTTATGCCGATTTGACTGGGTTAGACAAGTTTTTCAATAGCTATAAAATGGCTACAGAACTTCGAGAAAGAATCATTAAAAATACTGGCCTACCCATTTCATTCGGTTTGTCCAAAAATAAAACTGTTTCCAAAATTGCCACCGGAGAAGCTAAGCCCAACAATCAGCTTCGGGTAGATTACGGAAAAGAGAAACCCTTTCTCGCCCCACTTTCTGTGAGTAAAATTCCTATGGTAGGTCAGCAAACTCAATTAACCCTCTACAGCCTAGGAGTAAAACAGATTCAAACTATCCAGGAAATGCCTGTAGAGTTGATGGAAAAGGTATTGGGTAAAAATGGTGTAAGCATTTGGAAGAAAGCCAATGGTCTAGATAATTCTCCTGTAATTCCTTACAGCGAAAGAAAGTCCATATCAACTGAAAGAACTTTTGACCATGACACCATCGATGTACAAAAGCTCAAAGGCATACTACTTGCCATCGCAGAAAACCTAGCTTTTCAATTAAGAAGAGGGCTTAAACTCACGGCTTGCGTAACAGTGAAAGTCCGTTATTCCGACTTCAATACTTACACACTGCAGTCTCGAATTCCATATACCTCCGCAGACCATGTATTAATTCCCAAAGTATTAGAGCTATTCAATAAACTATATACTAGACGATTATTGGTGCGCCTAATCGGGGTTAGGTTTAGTCATTTGGTAGAAGGCGGTTTACAAATCAACCTTTTCGATGATACTGAAGAAATGATTAATCTCTACCATGCTATGGATAAAATCCGCGATAAACATGGCGATCGTAGCGTACTCCGAGCCTACGGTATGGAGGCAAAAACCATCAGCCGATTTAATCCCTTTAACGGAGAACCACCTCCTCTATTAGCCAACAGAAGACAATAACAACCTAAACTAAAGCCAAGCATTCATGCTGGGCTTCGCTTGTAGTCCGTAGGAGGACTATGCGTTTAGAATTCTTCCAGTGGAAGAATTTAGCATAGGGCCAGCTTGCAGGGCGGCTCCCCGTAGGACATAAAAAAAGCCCAGCATTTCTGCTGGGCTTCACTTGTAGTCCGTAGGGGAATCGAACCCCTGTTACCAGGATGAAAACCTGGCGT
>CAYGKL010000134.1:0-7309 GCA_964350505.1 uncultured Roseivirgaceae bacterium
AATGCTGCTGAATTAGCGGCTCAAATTGTAGAGAAAGTTAGGGTCAACCCCGGTAACTATGCCGACAAAAAACGCTTTGAAAACATTGAATATACCAATGAGACCTACCAGGCTGAGTTAGATAGAATAAGAAAGCGATTTACGCCATTGGTAGAGCTTTGCAAAAAGCACGGCACCGCCATGCGAATTGGCACCAACCACGGTTCTCTTTCCGACCGTATCATGAGCCGCTATGGCGATACGGCACTAGGTATGGTGGAATCTGCCCTTGAATTCCTGCGCATTTGCGAAGACCTGAATTACGATCAGATTGTACTTTCAATGAAGTCTAGTAATGCCCAAGTAATGGTAGAAGCCTACCGTTTGTTGGTGCAAAAACTTGATGAAGAAGGTCTAAAGCCTTATCCGTTGCACTTAGGAGTTACAGAAGCAGGAGAGGCAGAAGATGGCCGAATTAAATCTGCCGTGGGCATTGGCACCCTGTTGGAAGATGGACTCGGAGATACTGTGAGGGTTTCACTGACCGAAGAGCCTGAGTTTGAGGCGCCAGTTGCTCAAAAGCTGGTCGATAGATATAAAAATAGAATGGGTCATGCACCTATTCCAACAATTGATGAAAATCCAATTGACCCTTTTCTTTACCACAAACGCCAATCGAGGGAAGTACTGAATATTGGCGATGTCAACGTGCCAAGAGTAATTGCAGATTTTAGTCAACTGACTGAAATTGGTATTAAAGATTTAAAAAGCATCGGACATTTCTATTTGCCGGAACCAGACAAATGGACAATGAATGATCAGGGAGCAGACTATGTTTATTCAGGTGAACAGGTGATCCCTTTTATGCTGCCCAATGGCTTGAAAGAGTTGGTTGATTATCCGGTATGGAAGACATTGGAAGATAGAAAAAGCCGATTCCCAGTTTATACTTTAGATCAATTAGCTGAGGCGGAAGACTGTGACGATCAGCTCAATTTTATCAGACTCAATGCGTCTGATATTAATGCTGATACCATGATGGTGCTGGAGGCCGATAACCTGGTGGTGTTGTTGGAAACTGATAACAGCCATGCAATGCCTGCTTTAAGGAGGTTTTTCTTTGAGTTGGTGAAAAGAAAGCTTTCAGTCCCTGTGATTGTACTAAGAAATTTTGAAGTGAAGGATGAGGAGGAGTTTCTGATTCACGCTTCAACAGATATTGGCGGATTGTTAGTCGATGGTTTTGGAGATGGAGTCATGTTAACCTGCTCACCAAAAGATGAGAGAGAAGCTTTACTAGCAGATATAAAGCTGAAAAATACCACAGCTTTTGGTATCCTTCAAGCAGCTAGAACTCGTATGACAAAAACAGAGTATATCTCTTGTCCGAGTTGTGGTAGAACACTTTTCGACCTGCAAGAAACTACGGCCATGATCAGAAAACGAACAGATCATCTAAAAGGCGTAAAGATTGGAATTATGGGCTGCATTGTGAATGGGCCTGGTGAAATGGCTGATGCCGATTATGGGTATGTAGGCTCTGGAAAGGGTAAAATAACCCTTTATAAAGGACAGGAAGTGATGAAGCGCGGTGTGCCTTCTGAACAAGCTGTTGATGAATTGGTTGAAATAATTAGAGCTGATGGCAAATGGTTAGATCCTAAAGCCGTTGAAGCATAAATAAAGAGAATATGTCTGAAGAACAGAATCAAGAAGAGAAGTCGGAAAGAGTGAAGTTGAGTGCTAAAGAAGCTTTCGATTTCGGACCAGTATTAGGTTACTTTTTTAGAAAGAAAGATCCTAACAGACCTTCCAGCTTCAACTTAAAAATGATGCATGGTATCAATAAGATTTCCATCATCATGTTTTTGATTGCCCTTACTGTAATGATCGTCCGTTTTATTTCCCGTATGTGATTTACCTCGATGAATTCAGAGAATATTGTCTCAGTAAGCCCGGAGTAACAGAAGATACTCCTTTTGGGCCGCAGACCTTGGTATTCAAAGTGATGAATAAGGTTTTTGCACTTACTGGAATAGACGAATATGAGTTCATTAATCTAAAATGTGATCCTGAGCGGGCTGTTGAGCTACGCGAACAATGGCCAGGTATCAAACCCGGATGGCATATGAATAAAGCCCATTGGAACTCAGTCTTTGTAGATGGTTCGGTCCCAGACAATCTTGTAAAAGAACTCACAGATCATTCCTACGAGTTGATTGTCTCTAGCTTACCGAAGAAAGTCCAAGAGGAGTTGAATAGTATATCGGGAAATCAGTAGTTCAGTTGAACAGAAATCAGGAATTAATACGGATGCTTAAGTACCTAAAAACATCCAAACTTCTCAACTTTAGGTTTGCCAATAAAGGATTTGTGGCTGAATAGGGTTTTCAAAAGGAATTCCTTCTTCTTGGCACTTTTCATATCTAGACCTAATGGCGTTATACCATTTGGCTTGCATATCAGGATCGCCCATCAGCATGAGTGGCGGATTGTTGTTCAAGCCTTCCTTCAGTTTTTTAAATACATCTACATCTTGCTGAATGAAAGTATCGGCAAAACGATAGAAGATTGGCCTCAGTGGCTTAAACCATTTGATGTCAGTATAGATGAATTGGGTTAATTCTGTTTCTTGGTCATTAACAGGAGTGAGGGTGGTCATGATCACTATGTCATTTTCACCAACCTTGAGATGCTCAATGCGAATGCCGGGAATCTGAAAACTAATTTCTGTGGTCTGCTCTTTCTTTAAAATCTTATAGGCTGCAGAGTTTTTAGAGGGTGCATGCCTTACCATAGTGAAGCCTAAATGAGATGGCGCAAAGTTCTTTTCCTTCAGTTTCAGGTTAGTCTTCTTTCTAAAAAACCACGATTGATGCACAAAGGGAACATGGGCTGGGTCAATCAGTCCAATCACAGAGTGATCTAAGCCGCAATCCATTTTCTTGGCAGTAACTAAATCGAAAGTTTGATTTTCGGCTAGGGGAAAATGAGGGAAAAGGCTCTCATCAATATCATCTGGCTTTCTCATATCCTTTGGCATATAAATAAACACAATGCCATATTTTTCCCTCACTGGGTAATAAGGAGCTCTCACCTTTGATACATCCAGTTTGGAGTTAGGAGGAAGGGCAGGGATTTTAGTACATACGCCATCGGTTTGAAACCTCCAGCCGTGGTAACAGCATTCAATTTCGCAGCCATCGAAATTACCATAGGTTAACGGAATTCCTCGATGAGGGCATTGGTTCCTCAAGGCGAAAACTTTTCCCTTTTCATCGCGACCCAAGCAGATTTTCTCACCATCAATCTCCTTTTCTGTGGTTTTGCCTTTAGCTAAAGCGCTTCCATGACAAGCTACATACCAAATGTTCCGAAGGTTTTTAGACTTTACCGTACTCATTTCCGTGCAAACATAAGAATAATAGCAAGTTGAATCGGTGTAAATTTGATAACAATATGCCTAAAAGCTATTGCATACTATGCTGACCATTTTAATAATACCAAAAGAAGTTGAAATGGAATGCTGAAGATGAAGTTTTGTCTATACCGTTCTCTTGATTAATTCTTGAGAATTGGTTTGAGTATATCAAGCTCACCATCAATCTTTGGTAACTGAGTTATTCCAAGGATATTGGCCACTAAAGGATAGACATTCACATTCTCAAATTTCTCAATCTTCAGACCCTTTTTAAAATTAGGGCCGTTAGCGTAGAAAATAGCGCCCATGGTTGTTGTGGTATATGGGTCAAAGCCGTGCTCTCCACGAGTAACTTCATTGTCAATATTGTTTTTTATTCTTCTTGCCGAGCTGATGTAATGACCAGGTTCCACCACAACCAAAATATCTCCAATCCTTTCGTGACTTCCATAACGCATATGATCATGAAGATTCTCTTTTAAATAGACTTTATACTTGTTTGCTCTGCTCTTAAGCGTTTCTAGGGTTGCTTGTTTAGTCTCGTTATCCTTCACATAGAAATGAGCGTGCGGTCCATTGTTTATAGCACGTACTTTGGTCATGTCGAGCCCCTTTGTGAGTTCCGTAAAGTCTATATAGTTTTCTTTCTGAGGGTAAATAGGTTCCATGCCATGATCAGAGACTAAAATTATGTTGGTGGGTAAATTCAACTTATCTACTCCAGTTTTGAGCAAGCCTAAAAGTCTGTCTGCTTCTAGAACTGCTTTTTTTGTTTCTTCATGATCGGGGCCATAGGAATGCCCGGCATCATCGACCAAAGAGAAGTACAAACTGATCAATTGAGGCCTTTCCTGTTCTGGTAATTCTAGCCAGTCAATAACTGCTGCAATTCTCTCTTCATTTGGAACTTTGCCATCATAGCGGTGATAATAAGTGGGGAATTCTCCTGCAATAGGCGCCTCAGAACCTACCCAAAAATAGGAGGCCGATTTCATTCCGTTTTGTTGAACCAGTTGCCAAAGTGGAAGGCCACCATAGAAGGCTGGGTTTTCAACTCGCTCTCTATTGCCAATACTGTATTGCAGGTCTAATTCAGAATCATAGAAAGTGTTGTCTACAAGTCCATGATGGTCAGGATAAAGCCCGGTAACCAAGCTATAATGATTAGGAAAAGTTTTAGAGGGAAAAGAAGGAATCATAGCTTCAGCAGCTACTCCTTCCTTGATGAAAGCCTTAAAATTGGGGGCATTATAGTTCTCCACATAATCGTGTCTAAAGCCATCGAAAGAAACCATAATGACATAAGGTGTTGGCTCCTGTTGAACAGTTTTCGCGATAGCTACAAAGCCTAAAACAAAAATGAGCAATATAATTTCGAAGTACTTTTTCATATGGATGTCGAAAGGTAAGTCTGATTTATAGGTGGAATGTATAAGTCTAGATTAAGAATCAGTTAAATAATTACAATAATGGTGCTAATAATCGGCAAACAGATTCCTTCAGTTTCAGTCCTAACCATCTGTTTTGCCATCTTTCTAAATCAATATCGATGCAATCCTTTTTATCTGCCTCAAAGTCTTCAGCCAGTTTTTTAACAATGGTTTCATCATAAAAATATGCATTCACCTCATGGTTGAGATCAAAACTTCTATAATCCATATTGGCACTTCCCACCGAAGCAAAGTTATCATCTATAATGATGACTTTTGAATGAAGAAATCCTTTTCGATAGAAGTAGACTTTTACACCACCTTCAAGTAGTTTCTTTAAGAATGATCTTGAAGCTGATTCAACAATCCAAGAATCAGAACTTTCTGGTACCATTAATTCTACTTTAATATTGCTTTTTGCAGAAGTGATAATCGCATCTAAGATACTTTCTGTAGGTATAAAATAAGGTGTAGCAATGCGTACTTTTTTTTGAGCAGAGTTGATGGCCAGAAAGAAGGAGTCCATGATACTGGCCAATTCCCAGTCGGGTCCACTGGCATTGACTTGTACCAAATGGTTGTTTTTTGGACTGAAATGAGGGAAGAAACCACTGTCTGGTAAAAGTTCTTTTTGGGTCACAAACTGCCAATTCAGTATAAAGAGAAATTGAAGTGTTTTTACAACTTCACCTTCGAGTCTAAGGTGAGTATCTCTCCAATATCCAGCGTGTTTCCCATTGTTGATGTATCTATCACTGATGTTGATGCCTCCTGTATAACCGATTGTACCATCGATGATGGCAATCTTTCTGTGATTCCGATAGTTGATTTTACTAGTGAAAGAAGGAAATAGAACTGGCATAAATTCCACAAGTTGAATGCCAGCACCTTTCATTTCTCTAAAGAATTTTTTAGGTAGGCTTAGAGATCCAACTCCATCTACAATCATTCTCACCGTAACTCCTTCTTTCACTTTTTGCTTCAAGAGTTCGGCAATTTGTGTTCCTATCTCATCTTCTTCATAGATGTAGTATTCTAGGTGGATATGATGTTTGGCGTTTTGAATGGACTGAACTAAGGCGGAAAACTTTTCTTCACCATTTCTGAGCACAGTAACCTCATTGTTCTTAGTAAGGGGGGAAAGGTCGTTATTTAAAAACCGTATTACCTTCTCGTACTGAATAACTTCTTTTGGAATAGCAAGGCCATGCAGTTGATGGTCTATTCTATCCTCAAAGTACTGATCTCCAAAAGCTTGATTAATGAGCCTTCTTTTAGCAAAGATTTTTCTTTTTCTGATGGTCTGCCCAAAGAATAGGTAAATGAAAATACCTAGCAGTGGCAGCAAAAGAAGAAGGAGGAGGTAGGAATGGGTTTTTAATGGATTCCGATTTTGTAATAGAATATCAATGACTACAAAAAAGATAGCCACATAATAGAGTGGTAAAACAAAAGGGGAAATGGAATACCAAACCTCGAGCATAAATCAAGATAAGGCCTCTTAGCCTATTTTCTGCCTAAAACTTAAGGAATCCACTTGATGTCCTTAAAGTCTGGCTTTCTTTTTTCTAAAAAGGCATTTCTCCCTTCTTTAGCTTCATCGGTCATATAGGCCAATCGGGTGGCTTCTCCGGCAAACACTTGTTGACCTACCATGCCATCGTCTGTCATGTTGAACGCAAACTTGAGCATCTTTATAGAGGTTGGTGATTTCTCTAAGATTTCTTGCGCCCATTGGTAGGCAGTGTCTTCCAATTCTTCATGAGGAATAACAGCGTTCACCATGCCCATATCGAAAGCATCTTGTGCCGAGTAGTTTCTTCCTAAGAAGAAGATTTCGCGGGCTCGTTTTTGTCCAACCATTTTGGCTAGATAAGCAGAGCCATAACCACCATCGAAGCTGGTTACATCGGCATCTGTTTGTTTGAAAATAGCATGTTCTTTACTGGCCAGTGTTAGGTCGCAAACTGTATGCAAACTGTGTCCTCCGCCAACGGCCCAACCTGGTACTACAGCAATCACAACTTTAGGCATAAAGCGGATCAGTCGCTGAACTTCAAGGATGTTGAGTCTTGGCATACCATCATCGTCTACATAACCCTGATGGCCACGTGCATTTTGATCGCCACCGCTACAGAATGCCCAACCACCATCTTTTGACGAAGGTCCTTCACCCGAAAGCAATACTACACCGATGGAAGTGTCTTCTCTAGCATCTAGGAACGCCTCGAAAAGTTCACCGACAGTTTTTGGTCTGAAGGCGTTTCTTACTTCAGGCCTGTTGAAGGCGATGCGTGCCACACCATCTCCAGACTTCTGGTAAGTAATGTCTTCGTATTGTTTTACGGTTTGCCAGTTGGGTTTTTTCATGACTTTGTGTTTGATGCGAAATTAAGTGATAAGGTAGAAGTATCAAGGGAGAAGGACTGAAAACAGGTTAAAATCTGTAGATAAACGACAGATTAAGACTAGATGAGTT
>CAYGKL010000135.1:0-7200 GCA_964350505.1 uncultured Roseivirgaceae bacterium
AAATGCAGGTGATTCTATCTCTAAAGGTGTGAATGGCTTAAGTTTGTCAAAGGTTGTTTAGCTTTTCTGATTTTGAGTAAAAAGAAGGGGAGCCTCCAGCAGGCCCCCCGGTCTAACGTTACCTAAACACAGCAAATGTTTTGCACATTGCCGTATCGTAACACTCCCATATCTGTCCTTTGACAAAGCTGACTTTGTTCAAATCGGTTTCTTTTAAAGGGAAGCTATACTGACCCTTCCATTGTCTTTTTTTCCATTTACCCCTGGTTTCAGCGTAGTAGAAATATGTCTTTTCATCGGATACACCCATCTCTCGCTTTTCACCAGCTGCTAAGCTGATGAAGCCTTGAGTAGCCCAATCACCATTATAATCTTTAAAGCGAATGGCTACCTCTATTTCATCAGGGGAACGATTTTCGAAATAGATATGGTATTCCTTCTTCTTACTTTCTGAAGTTGTAGAAACTGAATCGTTTGCAGGTATCACTGGTAGTTCTGCCAGTAAATCTAGCTCAAAAGGTGAGCTCGATTCTTGTGGAGAAAGTGGAGGGATATAGCTCTCATTTCTGTCGAGAACAGTGAGTAGCGTCATCACTCCCGTCCCCAGCATTAGTGCATAGACGGTCAGTGTTTTCATACGTTTAGGTGAAACGGTGATTAAATATGAGAACTTAATATGTAAAATTCAACATATTTACATAAAAAGTTTTGTTATCAATCTTGACAACCTTCAGCATATGTACGAAAGATGCCCTCTATACAGATTTAGAGAGCTTTTGATGATGGGTAGTTACAAGAAATATTTTTAAGGTTTTATCAGAAGTGGGCCAATAACCCTGATCCAGAGGTCATATCCTTTCTTATTCATGTGGAGGCCATCCTCTATAAAAATGTCTTTTTTAAGAGAACAATCTTCATTCAGCATGGGCGTCCAAACATCAGCAAATTGAATATTGGGTGAAAGATTGGCCATCTCTTTTAGGGAGGCATTTAGCATTTCATATTTTTCTTTGAGCGCCCAACGTGCAATACTCGGTTTAGGAGCAATGATGACCACACTTTCAACACCGTTATCTACCAAGTTACTGACAAGTCTTGCAATATCAGCTAAAACACTAATTGGTGACTTACCTGAGTTCAGGTCATTGTCTCCTTCATAGATGAATACTTGTTTTGGGTTAAACTGGTTGATTAATAAGTCGGAATAATACAGAAGGTCCGAGGTTTCTGAACCTCCAAAAGCGGTATTGATCACATTGTGTTCAGGAAAATAAGACTTGAAATCATCCCAAAGGCGAATACTTGAGCTCCCAGTAAAGACTATTCTGTTCTCTTTAGGGTATCTCTGTGCTCTGTCCATAAACTTTTCTACCTCTTCGGTAAAACGCAAAGGGTCTTGAGCTTGAACAGAAAGACAAACAGTGAATAGACAAAAGGAGAGGAGCAGACCGATTTTTCGCATTGTTGAAATTAGACTTTTCCAGATTCGTTTAAAAGCTATTGCAGCAATTGGTGTATCTGTGCGTATTGCAGTAGCATTATGGTTTTGGCATCTTTAATTTCGCCATTGCCAATCATATCTAGGGCTTGATTAAATTTCAATTCCAGCACTTCAATATCTTCTTCCTCATCTGTTCCACCGCCCTCATTCACTTTCATGTTGTCTGTGTATTCGGCCACAAAGAAATAGAGAATTTCAGTGACAGAGCCTGGCGACATATAGCTTTCAAACACTTTCTTCACGTTGCTAATTCTGTAACCAGTTTCTTCCTCTGTTTCTTTCTTAATACAGTCTTCTGCATTGTCCTTCTCTAGTAGACCCGCGCATGCTTCGATGAGGAATCCTGTTTCATTCCCATTTAAGTAGGTGGGCATTCTGAATTGGCGTGTCAGTACTACTGTGCCTTTCTCTTTATTATATAAGAGTATAGTTGAACCATTCCCTCGGTCGTAAGCTTCTCGCTCCTGCCTTTGTACCTCGCCATTTTTAAGAGTATAGTCAAAGATAACTTTGTTGAGGGTATACCAATTGTTAGAAAGAACTGTCTTTTCGACAATTTTTACTCTGTCATTCATATTATATTCTTGCCTGATAGGTGTAAAGTCTAAAGTATCTACCTTCTTTGGCGATAAGCTCATCGTGCGTACCTCGCTCCACAATTTCTCCGTCTTCGATCACTAAAATTTGGTCAGCTCTTCGAATGGTACTCAACCTGTGGGCTATCACAAAGGTTGTTCTACCTTTCATGAGTTCATTCAAACTCTCCTGAATATATGACTCGCTTTCTGTGTCTAAGTTGGAAGTAGCTTCATCTAAGATTAAAATTCTTGGATCTGCCAATACTGCTCTTGCAATAGCAATTCTTTGTCGCTGACCACCTGAAAGTTTTACACCACGTTCTCCAATTACCGTTTCCAGTCCCTTTTCGAACCTATCGGTGAACTCATTCACATAAGCAGCCTTAACTGCGTTTTGTAATTGTTCTTCTGAGGCTTTTGGTCTTGGGAAGAGAATGTTCTCGCGAATGGTACCTTCAAAAAGGAAGTCGTCTTGAAGTACTACGCCTAAGTGTTTTCTGTAACTCTTGAGTAGTACTGTTGAAAGGTCAATTCCATCGATGGTGATTTTTCCAGACTTCGGATTCAAGAAAGTAGCTGTAAGTCCAGCAATGGTCGATTTACCTGAGCCTGAAGTGCCGACCAATGCTGTTACGGACCCAGAAGGCGCATCAAAGCTTATGTTCTTCAATACATCAACACCTTCCTCATAGGAGAAAGTAATGTCTTTGAAGATCATATCACCATGAATAGATGCTAACTCAACGCTTCTGTGCTCATCTTCATCTTCTGAAGCCTTTAGCATTAATTCTTCTGTTCTGTCTAAACCAGCGAAGGCTTCCGTGATTTGACTCCCGATATTCGACATTTGAACAATGGGTGCAATGAGAAGCGCAAGCAAACCAATAAAAGCAAAAAGCTCCCCTGTGGTCATACTGCCTTCGATAATGTAATAACCACCAATTCCCAGAATTCCAGTACTGGCTACACCCGCCAATAAGAAAGTGGCTGAACTTGTGACCACTGCAGTAGCTGTAAGTGTCTTTTTTACATTCTGATAAAGTTCGTCCACTCCTTTTTCAAAAGTTAGAATTTCTTGCTGTTCAGCACCAAAGCCTTTTATGACACGAACACCATTTAAAGTTTCGGTTAATCTCCCAGTAACTTCAGCATTCAGTTGGCCTCTTTTTCTGAAAATTGGTCGAAGGTAACCGAAGGCTTTCATGGCAATAAGACCGAATATTACCAGAGGGGCAATGATAAATGCGGTGAGCTTCGCATTCATATCAATTAAGAGGATGAATACCGCTACTGCAGTTATGCTTCCTCCAATTAACTGTACGAAGCCAGTTCCTACCAAATTCCTTACACCTTCTACATCTGTCATGATTCTAGAAACCAATGCTCCAGATTTTGTGGAGTCGAAGAAGTTGATGGGAAGCGAAAGAATTTTCTTTTGTACCTGAACCCTAAGTTCGGCAATGAGCTTCTGCGCCTGAACACTAAGAATACGTGTAAGGGCAAATGAGGCAGCAGCCTGAGTAATGATGGCGCCTATGGTAACGAGTATAACATTACGAAGCATCTCCATGTCACCACTGGTAACCACATCATCAATAAGGTATTGGGTAGCTTTAGGCAGTACCAGACTTGCACCACTTCTTAGGAGTATTAATAGAAGCCCGAAGAGCAAGAGCCCACGCTTGGGCCAGATAATCCGTTTGAATACTTCGCCTGCACTAATGTTATTGAGTTTTTTCTTTTTAGCCATGAATTTTTGAGGAATAACTTGAGGGTAACGCCACACCCGTAGATTTGATTCAATTTAGGAAAAGTAATTTGGCCGACAATTCAAACTAAGCATTGCAGTATGGAAAATTCACATCTAGTTATTTGACTATTAAATCGACTATAAAGTTAGTTATTAGCTTTTGCTAATCATATATTAGTCCTCTAAAGAGTATTTAACCCTACTTTGACAATGCTGAAAAAGGTATTCTATTTCCTTACCGTTCTTTTTTGTGCTTCCTGCACCCATAAAAGTTCAACAGCGGGTTTTAGTCTGGAAGCTTCAGATGAAGTACTAATTATAGAACTAGATAGCCTTACTTCTAATATTAGTAGTTGGTTGGATTACTATTACGATGAGGAGCTAGATTCTGGGATTCTGTTTTCTGTGGACCCAGTTCACAATGAAGTTGAACTCTACTCTCTTGATGAGGGAAGACTTCTTAATAAAGTGACTTATGAAAGAGAGGGGCCGAAGGGTGTGGGTACATTGATAGAAATTGGCATTATGGGTTTGGATAGTATTCTGATATTTCCACCATTCGATAATTCCTTTTACCAATCAAGGCTGAATGACTTTGCTCTGAACAGAGTAGAATACGAAAAGCCAGACGAATATGCCGCCATTCGCTCTATGACTAATTATTTTGGTTCAAAGGCATATACCGATGGCGGATATGTTTACACCAAAACCTTATTTGGGGGTAATTATATGCTTTTAGATAATGCTGATCTTTCTGCAAAACCATTGATGTATAGAGTGAATGTGGCTACTGGAGAAGTGGAATTCTCCCATTTCACATTCCCAGACGATTACTGGTTAGAAGGAAAAAGGCATTTTGAATTTAGTAATGTAGTAACAGAGAAACAATTTGCCTTTTCTTTCTTTGGCGATCATCATATCTACTATGGTGAGTCATTCGTGCAGCCTTTAAAAGGGAAAATGGCCAAAAGTGAATATTTCAACAGTGAGCTCGAATATTTACCATTGACTCCAAATTCAGAAGATAGAAGGAGATATACTGCCACTACAGCACATTATGGAAATCTAATCTACGACCAGTTTAGGGAAGTCTATTACCGCTTTTGTTATCCTCAAAAAGAAATGGAACCTAATGCGGACTTAAGAAAGCTAGTGCAATTTCCATCGGAATTTTCCATTATGATTCTCGATACTAACTTCGAGGTGTTAGGTGAAACCTTCTTGGGTAAAAATGAGATGTATACTACGAGTAATGTTTTTGTTGGGCCTAAAGGCTTATATATTTCTATCAATCATCCTGATAACAAGTTGAATCAAGAAGATAGTTTTGGTTTCAGGTTATTTACACTGGAGTCTGTCTCAAGGTAATATCAATTAGTAGCTTACTCCACATGCACCCAAAACTAGGCTAAGGATAATTGTATAATAGCTTATTTCGTTTCAAGTTGAATAAATATTTTTAATCGCTTCTTATAGGTTGAGTTCAACCTATAAGAAGCTAAATTTTTAGCAATGCGTCAAAATGTATTCTTATTACTAGCCTTAGTGTTTTCGTCATTAGTTTTCTCATCATGTGAGAAGTCAGTAGAAAAGGCAATACTCACTTTCAATTTTGATCTATATGAGATTAATATTGATGATTATTTTGTCAATGATTATAATCAGAGATGTTGCTTAAGTTCTTTTGATGATAAGTATCTAGCTGGTTATAATGGAGTTATGAAGGCAATTGATGTTTATGATACGGAAAAGGCTAAACCTTTTTTACAAATTAAAATTCCGAGTGAAGGCCCTAATGCTATCGGAGATTTGAAAGCCTGGAGTGTTTCGAGCTTATCAAAGGTCATATTAATAACAAAAAATGAATTAGTCTATTCACAAGTTTCAAAAGACAATCAATTAGAAGTTATTTCTAGACATGACCTACAAGATTTTCAAGATCACCCTGTAGTGGGGTTTGACTATGATAATTTTCAGTTATTAACTAAAAACACATTTGGATTAGCAGTGGGTATGGCTAATTCAATTGCTTTTGACAGCAAAAATAACAAAGTATTTCTGCCAAAGTACGGTGTAATCATCAATGATTATGAAGATAAATATTTCACTGAGTCTTTAGGAGGGTGGATAGATATAAGAAGCAATACTTATGTTGAGGAGAAGGTCTTTTAATCCGATTACTTGATTGAAAATGGGAGTAAGATTCCTTATTTATATGAGCCACAATTCTTACTGAATGGCGATCAATTAATTTACTCATTTGCTTCAATGCCTGACTTCTTCGTTTATGACTTAAAAGATAAAAGTTTAGAAAAGAAAATGCTTCCTAAGTCTGCTTTAGCAAATGTTGAAGCTGAGCCTATTGAGGATTTTGATGGGGTATCTATCAATGACATCAACTCCACAATGATAGGCATGAGATACAGCATTAATTCTGTACAACACTTTCAGCCAGTATGGGATAAATATAGAGAGGTTTATTATCGAATCTCAAAAGTAAAAGACACGAAAGGTAGTAATGATTTTTTAGTAAAAAGGTTTGGTAATCACGTGCTTACAGTTTTAGATTCTGATTTTAATTTTTTGGGTGAGATCAAGTTGCCTGATAATTTTGACGCAAGTGTTCTGGTTACTAAGGATAGAATTCTTATTCCTTTAAAAAGTCAAAGTGTAGAAAATACGTTCGAATTAGGTGAACTAAAAATTGACGGTATTTAGCACTGTCATGTTTTCATTTTTTTGATCCTATCCAACTCACATGCTCCCAAAAGCTCGGATAAGACTTATTCACCACTGAGGGATCTTTGATGATGATTGACTGATGCGTTAAAATAGGAGCAAAAGCCATGGCCATGCGGTGGTCTTCGTAGGTTTCTATTTCTATTGCCTCTTCGGTAGGCTGATATTTGGACTTGATTTCCCAAACGCCTTCTTCCGTTTCCTTCAACTTAATTTTGAATTTCTTCAACTCCTTTTTCAAGGCTTTGATCCGATCTGTTTCCTTGATTTTTAAGCTTTCAAGTCCAGTCATTTTACAGTGAATGCCTTTTATGCCACAAACCACCGCAACCGTTTGGGCAAGGTCGGGGCAGTCTGAAAAGTCCCACTCAAATGTCGATTGATGAGGAATTTTTTTGAGCACAACGCCATCTTCCTCAAAGGTGCTCATTACACCCAGTTGGTTCATAATGCTTACAATAGCGATATCGCCTTGCAATGACTTTTGTCTTAAGCCAAGTAATTTAATATTTGCCTCTTCGGCCAAGGCTACAAAGCTGTACCAATAACTCGCCCCAGACCAATCCGATTCTACTACATATGGATATGCCCCAAAAGATTCAGTAGCACTTTCAATCGTGTCATACGTCCAG
>CAYGKL010000136.1:0-7130 GCA_964350505.1 uncultured Roseivirgaceae bacterium
ATCAGTTACAGTTAAGGTTACTGTGTTTGACCCAACATCTGCACAACTGAAGCTAGTGTTGTTAAGCTCAAGGCTTGCAATACCGCAAGCATCGCTACTTCCATTGTTGACTTGCTCTACAGTGATACTAGCGTTTCCATTAGCATCTAGTTGAACTGTTAATGGCTGAGTTAAAGCGATTGGTGCTGTTATATCGTTCAACTCGAAAGAAATAACTCCTGTAGTTGTCGATTGAATGTTACAATCTTCTGCATTTCCACCATATTCAACCACATAGCCTGCAATAGAGGTGCCGATATCGTTAGGGTAATCGTTCCATCTTCCATCCGATAGGAAGTGAGCAACATCTTCACCATTCACAAAGAAACCTCCAGTTGTAAAGTCATTTGGTTCTCCACCAGCCCAATTGTTGTAAGCTCCATTTACAGCTCCACCTGATCTAGTAAAGAATAATGTTCCTGCTTCAGGACCTGTAACCCATCTCCACTCTCCTTCTACTTGAGAGTCATTAGCACCGATCCAACCTTGACCTTGAAGTTTAGACCTTGCAAAGTTATTCTCTGCCGCACTCGTGATGGTAACTAAATAACCTTGTTGGCCATTGTATGTCCTTGCTTCAGCTGCTGCTTTAGCTGATGACCAAGTAATACCTGGTGCCTGTACAAATTCATAGAAGTGACCGTTCTCTGAGAAGACGATAGTTCCATCGTCTCTCTTTACAAGGTACTCAGCTGTTGCTGTATGATTAGTTGACTGACCTGGAGTATATGTAAATGTTCCATTACCATTATCAACAATAGAACCTGAACTAGGTTGACCAACAAAGTCGATCTTCAAGGTTTCTCCATATGGATCTGAATCGTTACCTAATAAATCTGCAGCGCTGAAAGTAATTGGCTCACAAGTATCTAAAGTAAAGCTATCAGCTTCAGCAATTATTGGAAGTACGTCTAGAACAGTTACAGTAACATCTTGCTGAGTAACTCTACCATTCACATCAGTAACAGTAATAGTCACTGTATTATCACCTACCTCTGAACAATCAAATGATAAGTCAGTCGCGGTTTCACTAGCGATTCCACAATTATCTGAGCTGGAAGTTAAAATATCAGCTAACTGAATACTTCCAAAACCATTTTGATCTAATTGAACAGTAGCATTTTGAACAGTAATAGTTGGTGCAATCTCATCTGCTACAAACACATTAGCTGTAGCTGAAGCCTCGCTCCCTAGGTTTGAAGTTGCAGTAAGGGTCACAATGTTATTACCAACATTGTTACAATCAAATGATGAAATATCCAATGATAAGCCTGAAAGACCTACTAGTGAACTGGAACCGTCATCAACATCGCTAGGTGCAATTGTCACTTGACCATTTGCATCTAAATAAACGGTAATATCCTTTGTCTCCACAACTGGTACAGGATCGATTACTGTTACTTGAACAGGAACAGTAGTCTCATTACCACTAGGGTCTGTACCTGTCAATTGAACAGTTACTGGACCATTGATTGCATCGGCTGCTCCGAATGTATCTCTGCTTAATGAATAGGTTACAGGTCCACAGTTATCTGAACCGTTTGCCAATACATCCTGAGGAGTGATTGTGACTGTACCAGATGCAGTAAGCGTTGCTGAATAATTCTGACCAACGATTATAGGTGCAAGATTATCAACAATAATTACTTCAGTTGTTGCTGAACTTGAATTGTTTCCAGCGTCTGTTACAGTTAACGTCACTTCAATCGGTGCTCCAAGATCTGCACAATTAAATGTTGCTCTCGAAAGCGATTTGTTAACAATGCTGCAATTATCAGTTGAACCACCATCTACATCATCAGCGGTAATGGTTACTTGACCATTCGCGTCTAATTCAAATACTATAGGTGATGAATTCTCGAATTGTACCTCAAGAGCATTCAGTACAAAGTTTTCTGTTGGGGAACCTGGCAGGTTATTGAAAATATCCTGATAATCACCACCAACAGCCAAAAGGTATCCATTACCCGCATTTCCACCTAGTATAATAGGTCTGTTTGAGGCGTTTCCATGTATTTCTACGTCAGAACCAATGTTAATGAAATCTCTGTAAACTTGAGTTGCACCTCCATCAAAATAGGTATCATTTGAAAAGCCATCGGCCAAGATTTGACCATTTGAAGTATTTGTTAAAATAATTGGAATTCCAGCACTTTGAGCAAACCCAAAACCATTATCCGTAGCGTTAATCAGGTTAGCAGTGTTTAAAGCCCATTGATTTGCCGACCATTCAGTTATTAAAAGGCCACCATCCCGAACCCACTGTGCTAAATCTGTGTTGCCACTTGCTCTAACTAGGAATACAGCGTCAGTATCATCTAATATAGCTTGTGACGGCACACCAGCCCCTCTGTAAGTTACGCTGTATCCATTTTGATTCAAGGTAGATTCTAAGGCTACAGTAAATGATGGATTACCACCAATTATGGCTACGTTATTAATTTCAGGAGAAGACGACACACCCTGAACAATAGCTTCAGGAGAAATATTATCTACCACTGTTACTGTAGTTGTTACGGTTTGAGTTAACCCATTAACATCTGTTACAGTGACTTCAATGATATTCTCACCGAGATCATCACACGTAAATTCTGATTGACTGACTGATACGCTTGCAACACCACAATTATCAGAAGCTCCAGTTACTACATCGAATGATGGTGTAATGATTTGAGCTAATCTTATATTGCCTATGAATGAACCAGCAGCATCGTTCGCGCCTAGTTGTTCAAACACAAGGTTTGCACTTGTAGATTGAGCTACTGAGAAGTTGACTGTCTCCTGAGTAGCCGATAGCTGAGAAGCAAATGTCTGATTGAACAATCCCCCAAGGCTAACTCTAACTGAATTTCCACCAGAAGGATTGTTATTCAAACGATTATCAAAAGTGAATTGATAATTTCCAGGTGCTAAGAAAATAGACTCTTTACTAGTAATCGTAGAGTTATTATCTCCGGCTAGATCAATTTCAGTACTACCATTGTTTGTGATAAAATCAGCAACATCTACGTTATCTCCAGCATCTCCAAAATTCCAATTGGTGAGTGTGCTCTGCAGACCACCAGTATCAGCACTAAAGTCTTCCGTAAAAACATTCGACAAGAAAGAGCCTGAAGCTATACTTGCATTCCCATCTTCATCTAGTGCCACAGTAACATTCTGAACATCCAAGCTTGGATTTTCAGCATCCGTAACCGTCACATCAAAGCTTTGAGCAACAGCACCACAAGCATTCGTTGAAGTTACAGTCACCCTTGTTGTACCAATATTGAAATAACTTCCCGACCCTGTTCCATTTCCTGAAGCCGTTGTTGCCCCGGTGAATGCAAAACTCAAACTTGGTTCAGGTGTACCACCGGCATTAACAGAATAACTTACTGTTGCACCACAACTACCCGTATCATTGTTGACGTTTAGTGGGGCCAATGCGTCTAAAGTAGCCGCCACACAGGTGATTTCAGCTGCTAAGCTCAATGTAATATTAGGTCTATCACAGTCATTACTCAATAAAGTAACAGAGGCAGCATATGTTGTAATATTCGGTGCATTGAAAACTATCTCTACGTTTGTTGAACCATTAGCTGGTACATCAAATGGAGCAGCAACACTTGCACTAAAAAATTGTGCATCTGTACCATTAAATAGAATGTCCGAAACATTTAACGGGCTATTGCCTGTATTTGAAATGGTTAATGTTCTTGTGTTTGCCACATTAGGGAGTACATCACCGTAATTTAGTGCATCTCCGCTATTAACATTATTGCCGCTTTCTGTCAAACCAAGTATTGGTGGGTTAGAGGCTACTGCCACTTGTGGCGATACTGCTGAGCAACCGAATAAATCGATTACTTCTACACTATAATTACCAACTGTATTAGCATTATAAACTCTCTGAGTTGCATTTGGTATAGCTACCCCATCTTTATACCACTGATACAATGAAGACTGATTAGCCGTCAAAGTTGCGGAACCATTTGGACAGATATAAGCTGTTCCTTTAGGGAAGATATCTACCGTAGGATTTTCGTTCACCGTAACGTCAGTGGCTAATGAAATACCAGAACATCCACCAGCATTGGTTACTTCAACAGTATATGAACCTGTTGCAGTTGCTGTGAAATTCCTTGTAGTAGCTCCTGTGATTGCTTGCCCATTGTTATACCACTGATAAGAATCTCCCTCATTGGCTGTTAATGGAATGGTTTCACCTTGACAAACAGTTGTTTGTCCAGAAACAATAATAGCTGCAGGTTGTACATTCACAATAGCATCAGCGGTTGAAACATTACCAGCAGCATCCGTCACTGTGAGCGTCACATTATTTGGACCAATATCATTACAGGTAAATTCAGTTTGTGAAAGCGTAATTGAACCGATTCCACAAGCATCTGAAGATCCATTATCTACTTGATCAGCAGTTACCGTTACCGTTCCATCAGGCGCCAAAGCAACTACTACATTTTTGGCGATTGCATTAGGCGCAGTATCATCTACTTGAGCACTAGTATTTCTATGGAATCTAATTTCTCCACTATCTATACCACTTGTTGCAATATCGGGAACAAAGTCACCATCCAAATCGCCAATAACAATACCTGAGACCTCACCTCGTGCTGAAGATGTATAATCGAATCTTGGTGCAAAAGAAGTAGAGCCAGAATTAGCTGTGGTGTTTCTGTAAACAGAGAACACATTGTTGCAAAGTGATTTAGAAACAATATCGGGAAAACCATCACCATCTACATCTCCAACTTGAACTCTGTAGTTACAACTTGGTGAAGGCAGGTTTATTGGTGCATTAAATGACACATTACCAGGTGTTGAAGTATTGATAAAAACAGCTGTGTTGAAATTAGGATCGTCATAATTGACAGTTACATAATCAATCTTTCCATCTTTATTGAAGTCTGCAATCTGAGACCTGTAAGGTCCAGTCCCTCCAGTATTTAAAATAAGAGGCAAGGCAAAAGAGAAAGATGTAGAACCAGGAGTTGTCGTATTTCTGTAAAAAAGAGCATTACTCGTCCCTCTTTGGTTACAAAGAATATCAACTCTTCCATCCCCATCAATATCACCAACCTGAAGTCCCGTGACATTATTTCCTGTATTCGATATTTGTTGCCTAGCAGCAAATGAAATGGCGCCTACAGCACCAGTAGTATTTCTTGCTATGTAAAGCCAATTACCATTCTCGCCTACGATATCAATTTTACCATCCTTATTGAAATCGCCAGCGGCTACCTGATAATCCGAGATGGCATTTGTGGAAACTGCGCTATTTGAAAACGACACACTATTGGTTTCCCCACTTGTATTTCTCCAAACGTTAAACCTTGTTACAATGTCCTTGTAACCATCACCATCAAAATCTGCACCATAGATGGATTGTCCACCTCTACCTCCCATATTGATATGAGAAAAGCTAATATTACCTGGAGTACTATTATTCTGAGCAACAGAGAGACCGCCATTATTACTGGCAGAAAGCACTTCAGGCTTCCCATCTAAGTCCATATCGAATGCAATCATATTATATGCTCCATAGGTTACTGATAATGTTTGAGCACTGTTTTGATATGTATTTGCATCTATCGGTGTAGGACAAAATATTCCATTAAAAGGAACCGCAGAATTCGCTGTTAAGCCACATTCGTTAGTTATACTAATTCTTTCTGTACTTGCACCAACAGGAACAATAACTTCCAGCTTACCAAAAGTGGCACTAAGAACAACCGCCTTGGTAGCACCGAAATAGACAACGTTGTTGTCTACATTACTTGGATCAAAATTAGCCCCAAAAATTTCAACCACTGAACCAATAAAACCTGTATTAGGCTCAAATGAGTTAATAACAGGCACATCGTTACAAGACTGCGCACTGATCTGGTTGCTCACTCCCAAGCATAAGATCAACAATAAAATATTTAATGCTTTTTTCATGATCTATTTTTGGTAAGTGATATCAATAGTTAAAGAATCCACATCAATATCAGTAGGTAAATCAAATTTCAAATAATCATAGTCTTCACTATCGCATAAGGCTTTATGCGAACGGCCAAAACCGATATCGAATTTTTCTACTACATGGGTTGTGGTAGTTCCGTCAGAATCTGAAAGGGTTAATGTAAAGCCGATGGCATCAACATTACCACCTTCATTAAATGCCCAAAGATGGATTTGTGTTTTTGCATTTGGAGAACATCTCACTATCTGATAATAAACATCAAAATGAAATTCGGCCTCTTCTAAATTATCCCATCCTCTGATTATCTCTGGTTCCTGAGCTTTAGCTTGCATGGAAAAGACTAAAAATAGTCCCGATGCCAATAAGAATGTGCGAAAAGTTTTGTTGATAGAAACCACCAAAACTTGGTCTAGTAATTTTGAACTATATATTTTCATGATCATTCTGATTTGGTGATTTGAATTGTATACTCTTTACCCAACTCTGTAAAGTGATCGAAGACATTAATCAAAAGTCCTTCTTCACAGGTACTTATTAATTCAGCAGATGCAGCTAGTTCGAGACTTCCAAGGTCACCTTGAGCCGAATTATTGTCATCCATGCGTAATTCATATGAAAGGTTGAAGGAAACAGCTTGACCACTGTTATTCACTGCCTTAATTAAATAAACTTCAGCAATGTCGCACTCTGATTTCTGGTAACTAATCTCTACACCATCAATGGTTGTTAGAGGTTTCCAGTCATCCTGAGCTTTGGCTTGCACCGAAAAGACTATCAATAGTCCTGATGCCAAGAAGAGCGTTCTAAATGTTTTGGCGAATAAAAGCACCAAATGACGCAAAGCAGAATGCTCGCGCCCAATAGGTAGAGTTGTTTTCATATACTGTGTTTTGGTTGTTGTTCAATCAACCTGAGTAACACACCGAATCTAAAAATATAGGCATTATCACATCAGGGGTATCTGACGTGCTTAAGGAATAGATTATGAAGATAGGGTAATCATTGGCACATGACCTAATTTCAATCCAAAATTTGTTGTGAACTGCGCAAATTTCATTGTGAATGACATTAAAAAAATAAACCCTGACGATTGCTCGCCAGGGTTTCTATTCACCTAAACACTGTA
>CAYGKL010000137.1:0-7106 GCA_964350505.1 uncultured Roseivirgaceae bacterium
GAGGTATACACACTTTCCAGGCGTGCTCCTTCAACCACTCGGACACCTCTCCCTATCCTCAGCGCATCTCGCAGGGGAACAAATAAATCAATAATTATATCACTATGCAAGCCGAATTCTGTTTTTGTAATCCACAAAAAATCAGTTCATTTCACCCCGAATTGGAGTCCTTAAGCATTTTTTTGCATCGTCAGAATTGGTGAATTTACCTAGTGCATACATCATCTTTGCAGTAGCCGCTTCGAAGGTTAAATCGTGTCCACTCAGCACTCCTATCTTATCTAACTCACTGCTAGTCTCATACTTACCATGCATCACTCTACCCCCATTACACTGCGAAACATTCACAATGATTTTACCTTTTTCAACACTTTCCTTCAGCAAATCTAGAAACCATTTTTCATGAGGAACATTGCCAGAACCATAGCTTTCTAGAATAATCCCTTTTACAGATTCGGCTAAAACTATATTAGCAACGGTAGATTTATTGAGTCCGGGGAATAATTTTAGTGCGACTATATCATTATCCATCTCTAAATGCAGTTGAATTTGATCGTCTACAAATGTTTTCATATACGACCAATGATAGTCTATGGCAATACCAGCTTCTGCCAAAATGGGGTAGTTTTCAGACTCGAAAGCATCGAAATGTTGGCTTTCTACTTTCTTAGCCCTGTTCCCTCTCAGTAACACATGATTGAAGAAGATACAGACCTCAGTGATAATCGGTTGGTTGTTCCTTTTGTCTGCAGCAATTTCTAGTGAAGTAATCAGGTTTTCGGTAGCATCAGACCTTGGTGAGGCAATAGGTAATTGCGCGCCAGTAAAGATGATAGGTTTGTTCACTCCTTCGAGCATAAAGCTTATGGCAGAGGCCGAATATGCCATTGTATCTGTGCCATGAAGTATTAAGAAGCCGTCAAAATTGTCGTAATGGTCAAAAATGAGTTGAGACATCAGCTGCCAATGCTCAATATGTACATTCGAGGAATCTATTGGTTCTTTGAAACTAATGACCGAAATGTTGACATGCAGCTCTTTAATTACCGGAACCCTTTCTAAGATTTGATTGAAGCCACAAGGCACTAAAGCACCTTGCTCATTGAAGTCCATTCCAAGGGTGCCTCCTGTATAAATGACAAGCACCTCCGCTTTTGGGTTTTCGTTGAAATTAAAATGCTCTATGGGCTTTACATCAATCATTGAATTGAAAGAGTTTATTGGCGTTTAGTGTAGTCTGATTTTTCAGATCTTCTAATGACATTTTTCGGTAGTCTGCAATTTTCCTGGCAATAAGCTCGAGAAAAGCAGGCTCATTTCTTTTACCTCTGTTAGGTGTTGGGGCTAAATATGGACTATCTGTTTCTAAGACTATCCTCTCTAGATCAAGCTCAGGCACAACTTTATCCATGCCTGCATTCTTAAATGTAGTCACACCACCTAAGCCAAGGAAGAAATCTAACTTAACTATTTTTTCTGCCTGCTCTGCTGTGCCATTAAAGCAATGGAAAACCCCAGTCAGATCATCGTCCTTTAATGATTCAACCAATTCAATGGTTAAATCCAGTGATTCGCGGCAATGAATGATAATTGGTTTCTTGAATTTCTTGGCCCAAGCTACTTGAATTTTAAAAGCTTCTATTTGCTGATCTTGAAAAGTGGTATCCCAATATAAATCAGTACCCATCTCGCCTATAGCAACGAATTCCCTCTTGTTAAGCCATTCTTCAATCACATAAAGTTCTTTCTCAAAATCTTTATTCACAGAACAAGGATGAAGCCCCATGGTAGACAAACAGAACCCTGGATGCTTAGCCTCTAACTCCATCATTCCATCTATCGAAGTATGATCGATATTGGGCATCACAATCTTCTCAATACCAGACTCAAGTGACCTTTCGAGCACTTCGTTGATATCGGCCTTAAACTGTTCAGAATAAATATGGGCGTGCGTTTCAATCATTTTAGAACTTCCTTCCTTTCCAGCTTACTTTTCCTTTTACTAAGATCCTTATCAGCGCAAAAGTATCTAAAAGGCTGATAAAAACAGGCTCATAGAATAAGACTTTCGCACATGAAGCAGTCTTGGCAGCAACCATCACATACTTGAGTAATGCCAAAGTGTAACCATAGACGAATATGAACAGAGCAACTCTTGGATCGAAATAAAAAACCGTAAGGGCAATAAGTAGCCAAAGCCTAACAAAGATTGAAGGCAAAGCCAATAGCCAGTGATGTGTAAACACTCCGTTCATCCATCTACATCGTTGTATAATCATTTCCGCAAATGTTGACTGAGGAAGGGTTTTTGCGAAACCTCTTTTCTCCATGATCTGCCCAGTTCTACATCCGGCCTTTTGAAACAGCTGAAGCAATCCCAAATCCTCCACGTCAGTCGGACCTAATGCACGAAAGCCACCTACTTTTTCATAAGCTGACTTTCGAAACGCCATATTGTTCCCTAGAATAGAAATAGGCCTGAAAGTATCAGCCATGGCTTTCATTGAATGTAGAACTACTTGCCAATCGAAATACTGCACATGAGCCCAATTACCTAGTTCGTCTACTCGAGTATAGCCGCTCACCATATCATAATGATTTAGGGCTGCGACCATACTTTTCAACCAATTGGGCTGCACCTCCATATCTGCATCAATAATCACTTGATATTCATTCTCGGAAATGTCTATCAATTGAGAAAGCACATTGGCCTTGGCTATAAGACCGTCCTTTTCGTTTTCAATCTTTACCCCCTCTAGATAGTCGTGAGATTTTGTGAACCTCTGAATCTCTTGCCAAGTATTATCTTCAGAATTATCCTCCCCTATTAGAATCTGTAATTGATCTTTTGGGTAATCGAGCTTGATAAGCGAATTGAGACATCTAGACAAATTCTTCTCTTCATTTCTGGCGCAAACAAGTACAGTTACTTTAGGGAGAACATTTGGTAATTCGGGGTTGGCCTTAAATTTCGATTGAAAGAGAATTATTAAGCCGAGTTCCAGTATAAAAAGGAAGCCATATATTACCATCAAAGAGCTGACGACAAACATCATAAGGTTGTGAATCGATAGCCGGCCTGACTGAAATATTCAAGGTACTTGGGCAGTACTGCCTTCAGGTTCTTCTCTGCCTTTAAATTATCATGAAAGACAACAATTGCTCCTCTCTCTGTTGCCGAAATTGACCTTTTTAAAATCAACTCGGGGCTCATCGATTGGTCATAGTCTTGTGTGAGAACGTCCCACATCACTATCTGCTTCTGCTTTGACAATTCTTTCCTTTGCTTAAGGGTTAAACGGCCATAAGGTGGGCGAAACAAATGTGTAGCCTGTCCTTTGGACTTCAATACTTCATCACAAGCTAGCGCATCGGCCAAGTATTCTGCATAAGGCGTTTTCTTGCCATTGAGGTGATGCTGGGTATGGTTACCAATAGCATGGCCATCGTCTACAATTCTTTGAAAAATCTCAGGATGCTTTTCTACGTTCTCCCCAACGCAGAAAAATGTGGCTTTTGCCTCAAAGGCTTTGAGCGTTTCTAAAACCCATTCTGTTAAGTTTGGAATTGGTCCATCGTCAAAGGTTAAATAAATCAGCTTTTCAGCAGTTTTTACTTTCCAAAGTAGCTTTGGATAAATGTATGGGGCTACGAAGGGAGTTTTAAATGGAAGCATTATTGACTCTGCAAGATAAGAAAGTCAAGTCATCTGAAAAGGTAGTCTCCACATTGAACGCATTGATCTCAGTCAATAGCTTAGCATGAACTTCTTGAAGTGGAGTATCATAATTATTCACCAAAAACTCTTCCAGCCGCTCAGGACCAAATTCTTCATCAGCTTCGTTAAAAATTTCTGTAAGCCCATCCGTGAAAAGGAAAAGGGAAAACTGCTCCAGGTTTTCTGTTCGACCCATTGAAATAAACGGGAGCGGATCAAATATACCAAGCACGGGCGTTCCTTCAGTGAGTCTCTCAATCTTTACTGTACCATTCATGAGCAATGGTGGATTATGGCCGCAATTGACGTAGCGAAGGTCTTTCTTGTTATAATCATAAGCCGCCAAAAAGAAGGTGATAAAATTCTCGCGATTGGCATTCATGCAGAGCTGATAGTTCAGTTCATGAATCACATCGATCAAATTATTAGAAGTACGAGCAATGGTTCGGAGCACTGCCTGGAAATTGGACATAAGGATAGCAGCCGGAATTCCCTTTCCTGATACATCGGCAATACAAACAATAAACTGATCTTCATCTTCAAGTACGATGTAATCGTAATAATCTCCACCTACAGTACGGCAAGGCTGATAGTAAGCTTCAATATGGATTTTATCGTTATTGGGTAGGTCTTTCGGGAAGAGATAATTCTGCACGTTTTTGGCAATCTCCATGTCGCGCTGAAAAGCCTGTTGTTCCAACTGCTTTCTAGCTAATCTCTTATTCTCAATAGCCACAAGCATAATATTACTCAAAGCTTGAATGAAGGTAGTATCGACATCAATTTCTAGGCCTTTAGACTTCACAAAAACAAAAGCCAACAACCTATCTTTATGCTGCACAGGAATAATAATCTCGAACTCTTCGAAGCATGGCACTTCCAAAGTCATGTCGTTGATAAAAGTGGTTTTCCGAACATTCAAGCATGAATTACCCAATTGCACTTTTGTGAAATCTTTTGTGGTGCCAAACTGAACTTTACAGTCCCATTCTTCTTCCTTCACAAAGAGGCACATCTTCTCCATCTGTAAATTAGCACGAAGTGTGAACTCATAAATTTTATACAGATCTACTTCAGGCAGATTATTATTCACCGCCTGCGTAATCTCCATCAAGGCGTTTACCTCAAGTTCTTTCTGATAAAATTTAGTCTGTAAAGAATCTTGCTCCATATCAACGACCGTTGTGAGCCAACAGCCCAGTTTTTGTTGCCAAATAATAGTATTGCTTAAAATCTGAATCGAAATTCATCTGACTTTCAAACACCTCATCATTCATATTGAAGAGGCACTTGATGTATTCCTTTTCCAACAAAGAGGACAAAACTGGTTTGAGTTGCTCATCACTCATTCCCAATTCTTCAACCAAGTAATGGTAAGGCTGTACAAAGTACAGTTCATCCATTACATCAAATTCTGCATCACTCATCATCTAGCTTCAGAGGTATACTTTCTCCCCTTCCATTCAAAGTTCTTAAAGTTAGCTGCAAGTCCAAAATAAACTGCATAGAAGGGATATAATATGAAGCAAAGGGCAAAATGGAAGACTGAGGTTTTTATGGAATAAGTATTTCTGATGAAAACTATAAAAACTAACTCTGCCATCAGCTTTATAATGAGCGCTCCCAACAGTAGTTCATTGTACCAATACCCAGAAATTAAACATCCGATGATGATTAGTTGAGACATCTGAATTAAAAAAACGATGATCGCAGAAATAATAGTGGCAGGCCTTTTCCCCACCTTCCATTTACTAGCCCACCTTAAACGTTGATGGCTAAAACTTCTCCAGTCCCTGAAAGCTTCTGTGGTAACCAAAGCCTGAGGAGAGGATTGAAAAACTACTGTTTTCCGAAACTGATTCCTCATTTTGTACATTAACAATTCATCATCCCCAGAGGGGGTTCCATCTATCCCTTGAAAACCTCCAACTGTTTCAAAGGCAGATTTCCGATAAGCCAGATTAGCCCCATTGGCCATAATTGGTTTTCCTAAAAAAGCCATCACAGCGGTTACTCCTATTAGAGGACTGAATTCAATGGATTGTAGCTTCTGCCATAAACTTTTACCAGTTAGCATTACCGGCCCTAGAACCATCTGAACATCCGTATGGATGAAGGGTTGAACCATGTTTTCCAACCATTGTGCATTATGAATACAGTCTGCATCTGTCGTCACTATCAAATCAAATTGAGCAGCCGAGATACCTTGCTTTAAGGCAGCTTTTTTCCCCGATCCATTCTGAAGTTGTATAATCCTCCACTGCAAGTTGGTTTCATTCAAAAGCTCCTTGAGGATAATAGCCCCAGAATCATCAGAATGATCATCGATAAAGAGGACTTCGAAATTCGAATGAGTTTGGTTGGAAAGAGAAGACACCAATGCTTCCAAATTCTCTTTTTCATTCCTGAATGCGACTAAAACAGAAACAGAAGGCATAATTTCAAACCTCTCAACTATTGATGCACTGGTTTTTAATTTCCAAATACAAGTCAGCAAACATAAAGCTGTGGAATAAAAAACCAGAATGCCTACAAACACGAACATGTCGCAAGATTATGAATAGAATTCAATTTAAAAACCTCAGTTACTCACCTATTCATTATATTGCTAACGTGACTGAGAAAGTGATAAAGGAGAAGATTATTTTAGGCATTGACCCTGGCACCAGTGTAATGGGGTATGGCGTGCTTAAAGTAGAAGGAAAGAAATTAATCCTCCTCCAATTCGGAGTAATTCATCTGAGTAAGTATTCAGGGCACGAACTAAAATTGAAGAAGATTTTTGAGCGCGTTACTTCTATTATCCAAGAATTTCACCCCGATGAAGTAGCGTTGGAAGCTCCCTTTTTTGGCAAGAATATTCAGTCGATGTTGAAATTAGGAAGGGCTCAAGGAGTAGCCATGTCAGCTGCTTTGGCTAGGGACATTCCTATCACCGAATATGCCCCGAAAAAAGTAAAGCAGTCCGTTACTGGAAACGGTAACGCTTCGAAGGAACAAGTGGCTGCCATGCTGCAAACACTGCTAACCATTAAAGAATTACCCAAAATGCTAGATGCTACCGATGCACTAGCCGTGGCAGTTTGCCACCATTTCCAAAATGGAGTTTCTCAAGACCGATCTAAAAGCTGGAAAAGCTTTGTGAGTGAAAATCCGGGTAGGGTAAAGTAGTGAACTAGTCATTGGTTGATTGGTCAATTAGTTTGTCCCCGTTGAGGTTTCCTAACTATATGCTAAAACATAATATTAATATCTATACACAAGGCCTTAGTATAATCTATTCACAAATATATAGTGACCCTATCCCCACACGATTTCACATCCTACATCAGCTTTGGTAGCCGACAACAAGTATTTATAAGCGTTTGAAAACGGCTATATGTAAACA
>CAYGKL010000138.1:0-7024 GCA_964350505.1 uncultured Roseivirgaceae bacterium
ACTCAGGTTTCTATAGATCTTCAAGTGGAATGGTTTTCTGTAGTCTTTGCTGTAAGCCTTGCAGCTTTTATTGTTTTGGTTGCTGGCATTTACCCTACGGGAATGCTTGTGGCATTCAATCCTCTTCAAGTATTGAAAGGAAAATTCAATCAAATCAAAGGTTCCAAAGCCAATGTTAGAAATGCATTACTCATCATTCAATTTGTTTTTGCTCAATTCCTCGTCATCATTTTGCTGGTCTTCAATTCACAGTTTTCCTATATAAAGAATAAAGACCTGGGCTATACAACGGAAAATATTGTGGCATTTAGAGACTTTATGAAGTCCACCAGGTATCAGGTTGATGAAGTGCAGCTAAACACAGTTAAAAACTTACTTCTAGAGAGCCCTTATATTGAAGCTGTAACATACGGAACTGGTGGGCCAAATGCGTTAGGTGCATGGAATACAGAAGTCTACACCGCTGAAATGGGAGAGAATTCGGCTATAAGTGTAGATTACAAACATGTAGATATAGATTACAAAGATTTATTTGAACTAGAAATAGTGGCTGGAAATTGGTTTTCCAAGTCGAACTATAGCGATTCTACTCAGAAGGTTCTTATTACAGAATTACTACTAGAAAAACTAAATATTGGCACTCCTGAGGAGTCAATAGGAAAAAGACTCCAAGTAAATGGCAGCACGGGAATGATCATTGGTGTGCTTAGTAACTTCCATACAGGTGACCTGACCTCTGAGATTAGACCTTCTATTTTTGAAGGAGACTATGAAGGCTACAATCAAGGATTTTTAAAGGTGAAAGATGGCTACTTTAAAGAAGCCATGATGCATTTCGAAAAAGTTTCTAAGGAGTACAATGAGGACTATACACCATTATATCAAACCTATACCGATGAGTTAGCTAAAAACTATGAGCTAGACCAACTCATTTTTAAGTTCATCAATTTCGTGGCCATTTTAGCCATCGCTATTGGCAGCCTAGGGCTTTACAGCCTTATCTCATTCATTGTTCAGCAAAAAACAAAAGAGCTTGGAATAAGAAAGGTTATAGGCGCCAATACTAGCAGCTTAATGGTTTTACTCTCAAAAAAGTACGTACTGTTTCTTATAATCGCTACGCTACTTGCTTCGCCAATCGGTTATTTGGGAGCAGAATTCTGGCTTGAAAGATTTGCTTACAGAACAGAGATTGAAGCCTCGGTTTTTATTCTCTCCCTTTTAATTACTACAGCTATTGCTTTAGGATCCATCTCATACAGGACTTATACAGCTGCCAGTATCAATCCTGTGAAATCACTAAGGTATGAGTGAAATTGTGTACTGATATCAACCAGAAGGTGTACGTTTTTCGTACACTTTCTTGAGTTCAAAATCGTACAATAGCTTTTATTTAACTGATTATCAGATCATTACAAGTATTGGCATAGCGCTTGTCTATTCATTGGCATATCAGAAAAACAACAACATTAAAAAATAAAGCCATGAATAGCCCAAAGATCAATACTCAAAACAACTCCAGAACAAAGGTCAAAAACTTAAGTACAGTACTTGCCATGTTATTAGCGATGGTCACTCTATTTCAGGCAAGTGCTGACAACAATGTTAAAGTTGAAAGGAAAATGTCGACACTTGAAGTCAAGGCGCTAACCGAGATCGAATCATTCCTATTTGACAATGAAGAGATGACTTTAGAAGAGTCTATCATCGAAGAGTTTGAAGCTCAAGAAATGGAAGGAGTTAAAGTCTTCGATAGTGAAGGTAATCTAGTTGCTTCGGGAGATCCAGAAGGAGATTCAACTTTAAGAAATCTTGTCAACCAAGCTGATTATTTAAGCAGCTTCGGTGGCCAACAATACTACCGCATCGCGGAATAAAAGCAACAGTTTTAGTTAGGGTTAATTTTATGATAAAGCTGGTTCCAATTTAACGGAATCAGCTTTTTTTATTCGGATACTTCGAATAAATCGTGAGTTGGCCAGCTCTTCACCATTTTAATTCCTTCACGAATGGCCCATCTGCTGGTGCTAGGAAAACTACCTCTTCTTGGCGTAGTATTGGACACAATCACCCAAGAATAACCATTTTCGTCTCTAGTGAGTAAAGCTGAAGTACCAGAAAGTGTTCCTGTTCTCCACCAATGCTCTCCTCTAACGCTTCTCCAACCTAGTGGCTGATTGATGCCACCCACACCCTTAACCATCTTGTTGATGAGGTCTTGACTTAGAATGTCTTTGTAACGTTTTGAATATCCATCAACAAGAACGAGCACTCTCATTAAATCGACAGAATTGGCTACCCAGCCACCTGCTGGTCCTAACATCTCTATATCATCAGCACCATATGGCTTGTACATCATTTTGCCTGAACCAGTGAAAGAAAGCTGCTGATTATCTACGCTGTAGTCGTAGTATTTTACTTCATTTTTTAAGCGGTCTTTCTCAAAGTTGCCAGAAATGGCCATGTTTTCAATGCCATTGGGTTCTAGTATATTGTCTATCACCCATTCGTCATAATCATCACCTGTCACCTCTTCAATCACTCTCCCCAACAAGCAATAGCCAAAGTTGGAATAATCGAATCGTGAGCCAGGTCGGTAAGGTAAATGGCGAGTAAGAACAAATGAAATTACATCATCAAACTCAATGGGATAACTTACTTTATCCATTTTATGGATCTTATGAGGTATGAACATTGGGTCTCCATATGTGATCAGACTCCAACCTGCTGTATGGTTGAGTAGATGCTTTACCTTTATTTGAAATACATTCCGATTTGAAACTTTGTCGTACGGCTTGCCTTTGAGAATCCCTTTTTCTCCAAAGACATAATCATCTAAACCAATCTTTCCTTCATCCACTAGCTTCAGTACAGCCATGGCGGTAATAAGCTTAGATACAGAACCAATTCTAAAGCGATGATATGGCTCAACAGCTACTTTATTCTCTTTGTCTGCAAAACCAAAGCCTTTAGCATAGACCAATTTTTCATTTTTGACAAGTGCCACGGTAGCACCTTCAAGCCTTAAATTTCTAACCACTCTGTTTACCATCGAATCCAATGGCTTCAAAGAAGGTAGGTCTGAGTATTTGTTGGTGAGCAGTGACTTCGCTAATAAAGTCTTTTCATTTGAAGGTGGGAAGTCTGAATCGCTGCTGTAGGCAGATATTATGAGGAGGGATGTAAATACTAAAAGCGCTGAGACCAGCCAATTCTTATATCTCATATTCTAATTCGACCTTTCCGAAGGCTACAATTATAAGAAATTATAGCATGAAAAAAGACCGCAGGTCATACGGTCTTTATTAAACAATATATCACTCTACTAAATAGCTACTTCCATTCGTTCAAAGCCCAGTCGTAATCCATATGGTCAATATCTGCTTTTGGACTAACCTTCACTTTTGAATATTTATTCAAAAATTCAATTAACGACTGATCATTAGTAAAATCTCCAGTAAACCATTGGAAGATTTTCGAGATAACAACTTTGTCTTTAGCAATATTGTTTCGAACCTCATCATTAATGAATTGCCTGGCTTGCTCATCTAATTGCTGGTCTACTCTTTCTGCTACAAAAGCTTCATTTCTAAGCGGAGGACAAGAAAACGAGGCACAATTCACCGCAAAATGAATTCTAGGCTCTTCAAAATCTTTCCTCAAAATCTTATGTTCAATTCTATCTAAAGAGAAATCCTCTCCACCAATTTGAAACCATTCTTTCGTCCAGATGCTACGAACTGTTGGAATGGTAAGCGAAGGATTTAAATCCTTGATGCTCTCTAATGGATAGTTGTCTACAATCAACTTTACAGTGAAAGCATTGTAGGCGTTCATCCAGTAGGCTAGTTTCTCATTTTCTGACCAATTTTCTTGTGGAGGATTGTTAGAAAGGTCTTCTGTGTAGGCATTCAACTTTGCTTTTTCTTCACTCAGCGCTTTATAGTTTACAAACCCTTTGCTATTGACATACTTCTGTAACAGTACTGTCCATTTGGAGTGATCTGGTTTGCCTGCTGCATTTGCTCCGAATGATGGTGTTCCACTAGAACAAGCCATTAAAAAAATGATTACCGAGATTATTAAAACTTTACTTTGTCTCATATCATAGATATTTGTTGGTGAGTTAACAGACAAACGTAGAAAGAGGTTGCATTAGATCTAAGCATGCGCTTGATGCAGTCGTGAAGAAGACATTTAAAAGCTGTAGTCTAATCCTATATTGAAATTTCGACCCATGGTTGTAAAGCCTTCAACCCCAATAAATTCTTCATCGAAGATGTTATTGATAGCTCCAGAAAAATTCAACTTGCTGTTGAGTAAAGACTTCCTGAAATTGAGGTTTACCAAGTCATAGGCCGGTAGAAAGGTTTCTGAAAAAGGGGAAGCTCTTCTTTCGCCTGTATGTTGATAGGCCAATTGAATATGAGCTGATTGATTCAATGAAAATCCCAATGCCATTCCAAACTTCTCTTTAGGGATTCTAGCAAATGAGGCATCATTATTTGTGGCTAACTTAGAATAATGACCTGTCAAAAGTAACGACTCCAAAAGATTCCAACTCATATCGGCTTCTATGCCCTGAACTTGTCTTCTTCCCTCTAAATTGAAATATTGGCCACCAATGAAGTTCCCATTGCCATCGAAAGAGGATTGGAAATCTATGGCCGAAACTTCATCTCTTCTAAAAAAGGCTGTGTTCACCGTAAATTTTTCTCCATTGTAGAACGAAGTTCCAATTTCAAGATTTAAAGTTTCCTCAGGGCTTAAGTTTTTGTTTCCATAAAACTGGCTATTCAGTTGATATAAGGAAGGTGTATTGTATGCTGAAGAAATAGAGAAGAAAGGCTTGATTCTACTTTTTTCACTTACATCTATCAGCCACGAAGGATTGAAGGTTACCAAGAGTTTATCTTCATAATCGCTATGCGTATTCAACCTTAGCCCTATGTGAAGGTTTACGCCCTCCTCCGTCTCAAATAACAAAGATGCATAGGGATCGAAGATGGTAAAATCAGCTTCCTGACCTTCAGTTTGGTCATTGAGATACTGTAAATTCCAACCAAACATGGCTCGTATATATTTTGAAAGCTCAAGCGTATTGGATTGATCTACTTGAAGATTCTCTCCTTCATAGGTTGTTGGAAAAGCATTTCTAAAGTCTCTCTCATTAGCGATGTATTGAATGTTGAGCAGCGACTTACCCATGGCGTACCTGAATTCAGGGCTTAACCCAACTCTTATTTGCTGATAATCTGAGTAGGCATCTAAGGCATCTGTAAAAGCAAACGCATCCAGATCGGCTGTAAACTCATCATAAGCAGCGGTTATTCCTAGTTTCCATTGGCTTTTGAATTCATATCCTCCTTTGAAAAGGAAATTAGTTTTTTCGAAACCGTCATTATCATAATTAGCTGTAGGATCGGATGCTTCTGCTGCTGAGAACCCTTCGAAAGTTTGTCTATTGACATTCAGCCCATAATTCAATGCTCCGCTTGTTCCACTTATATTTCCATTGAAGCCAAGACCACCAAAAGACCCTCCATTTACTCCGATATTTCCAGTGACGGCTTCACTGGCATTCTCTTTTAGCTGAATGCTGATGACTCCTGCCGCAGCATTGCTTCCATAAAGCGCACTCAATCCACCTTTGACCACTTCAATGGACTCTACTTGATTGAGCGGTAAATAGCGAAGGTCATAGAAGAGACTGATGCCTGTAGGGTCATTCATGGGCACACCATCAATTAAAACCAAAGTATATCGGCTTCTAGCACCTCGCACATAGTATTCTTGATTCGTGCCCGGGTTACTGAAATTTCCATCCGTTTGAACAGCTGGTATTTCATTCAGCAAATCGGTGATGGTTCTGGCCGCTGAATTCTGAATCTGCTGGGCATTGATTTTATACACCGTTTTCCCAGATTTTTCAATCGGGGTTTGAAACCTTGTTCCAGTGATCACATATTCACCAAGGTTAGTGGTGTCTTGTTTTTGGGCTAGAAGTGTTGTTCCAATAAAAATAATGAGTGTGCTAATCAGTAGTTTTTGCATGTAGTTTAAGTTCAATAAGTAGTTGTTCGATAGACTGAATTGATTGGTCCGAATCATTAATTCGGAAAGCATACTTCTTCAGCTCCTCAACTGTAGAAATATGTATTTGTGAATTTTCTTGAGCGGAAATGAGATATCCGTTCCTCTCTAAGGCCGCCTTCAACCACCGGATAATAGATGGAGGCGCCTCCATAGAAAGCGTTTTGTATTGGGTATCTAAAAGTTTTCTGAATTGACCCAGTTCGTAATCAAATGTCAGTTCTTCCTGAACAAATGCTTTTTCTAGCAAGCCTGAAATCACTAGGTCTTCTGGCACCCCAGCATGCACTTTTTTATCTTGGTCTATGAGCCAAAGTTGATCTGAAAGAGAAAGTGCTGAGTCCAAATCATGCGAACTTATGAGAATTGACTTTCTCTTATTGATGGCAAGTTCCCGTAAGAGGTGCATTACTTCTAACTTATTCGGAAAGTCTAGATGAGCTGTTGGTTCATCGAGAAGAATGATTTCCGTATCCTGAGCCAGTGCCCTAGCAATCATTACTTTTTGCTTCTGACCATCACTCAACTCATCGATATGTTCGTTGGCAAGGTCAAGTATGCCCACGGCTTCCAAAGCATCCTGAATAAGCTCCTGATCGGCTTTCTGAAGATTCCCCATCCAACTGGTGTAAGGGAAACGGCCGAGCGAAACAAGCGCATAAACGGTGAGATTTCCCATTGCCCCTGACTGAGCAAGCACTAAACTCATTTGCTGAGCGAGTTCTTTCGGGTTCATTTTGGCAAGTGCTCTACCCGAAACACTAATCTTACCCGACAAAGGCTTCTGCACACCAGCTATAGTGCGAATAAGTGTCGATTTACCAGAGCCATTTGCTCCAAGCAAGCTTGTCAACTGACCGCTCTTAACTTCTAGGTTCAAGTTTTTCAGAATAGTTTTTACCTGCCCTTTGGAAGTATAACCAACACTTAG
>CAYGKL010000139.1:0-1524 GCA_964350505.1 uncultured Roseivirgaceae bacterium
TATTTCTGATACACCCTCACATAATCAATTACCATCTCAGACTCAGTAAAGGCTGGATCTATTGCTCCTGCAACACCTCCCATAGCAATATTGAGTAGTAGGTATTGTGGTGCATTATATGGCCAAGTTTCACTATTCTTCACCTGAGGCGAATAGCTGTAGTACATCTGATCATTATAGTAGAAATCAATCTTCTCATCCGTCCACTCCATGGCGTAGATGTGAAAAGTATTGCTTACATCGTCTCCTACTATGCTGCCTTTGTTCACTGTATTTCCACTGCTTGAAGGAGTATGTAATGCAGCTTGTATAACATTTTGGTCAAATCCCCAATGCTCCATGATATCGATCTCACCGCAAGCAGGCCAACCAGTAGTACCAAAATCATTAGCCCAGTATCCACCAGTCTCTGTAATATTTTTACCCAAGGTCCACATTGCTGGCCAGGTGCCGGCACCTTCGGGCAATTTCGCTCTAATCTCTACCCTGCCGTAAGTAAACGCATATTTAGAATTCAAACGTGCAGAGGTATAATCTTTAGACTTTCCCTGATCTGAAAACGTCTCTTTTTTGGCTACGATATGTAAGAATCCATCTTGGACATAGCTATTGTCAGTTCTATCGGTGTAATGTTGCACTTCACCATTGTACCAACTATTCCCATTGGGGAGTTGAGTTTGGTGAAACCAATTGTCCGCATTGATGGCACCCGACCCTTCGAATTCATCAGCCCAAACCAACTCATATTCACCCTCCTCTTCTACTTCTTCCGGGGTATCTGAAGCTTGATCTGAACAACTAAGCGTACCAAGGATTAGCCAAGGCATTATTGAGTAGGTAAGTAATTTCTTCATGATTCCAATATAATGAAGAAATCTTGACGAAGGTTATTATTGAGAGAAAATACAATAAACTCCTACAAAATAGGACTAATACTGAATGATGAATGCTGACCTTTCTTCGCAAACATTGCAGAGTCCCAATTTCGTCTTAAGGTGTTAATAAGATTTTTGATTCAACTAGAAATAGAATAATTACGATAATAACTTTTTTATTTTTTTGTTAACTTAACCGAAGCGAAAATTCATTAAACATGCCACAAAAACTCAAAATCACTCTCTTCATCCTGTCATTGGTTTTTAGTCAAACCCTGACAGCGCGACAAACTCAAGATAAGATTGCAGGATTCGACAAAATATATCCCTTTGGAACAAAAGGAATCTCATGGGCCCTTGTCGAATCGAATGATAAATATGGTTTTATAAACACATCCTACAAAGTAGTTGTAGACCCCGTATACAGTAAGATATACAGCTTTGGGACTAAAGGTATTTCATGGGCATTAGTAGAAAAAAACGAAAAGTTCGGATTTATAGATACAGGTGGTTCAGAAATAGTAAAACCAATATATGACGAGATTTATTCCTTTGGAACAAAAGGAATCTCATGGGCATTAGTAAAAAGGAATGGGAAATATGGTTTTATTGACACCTCTGGAAAAGAAATTGTTCCTGCTCAGTATGA
>CAYGKL010000139.1:1624-7013 GCA_964350505.1 uncultured Roseivirgaceae bacterium
GTTGAAAAAAATGGTAAAGAAGGCTTTATTGATACCTCTGGAAAAGAAGTGGAGTTTGAGCGAAATAGATTAAGAAAGTAGGCCTTGGCTCCCCCCTCACCCGAATTACTAAATCCAGGTAGATTAACGAAGTTTATAATAAAGTTTCAACGTATGTCGGTGCTAGCTTTCTGATAATATAAAATAGAATTTCAGACTTACTAAACTGTGGGTTGAACTAAGTTGACAGTGACTAAAATGCAAAGAATAACATCAAGTCCATTGTTAACAATCGCACATCGATTAGCTTGAAAATGGAAAAGGTTTGAAAAAAAAAGAACAAATAAATACTGCATCATATAAAGGACATTCCCTTTAGACGAATGACATGCAATCAAGGTGTTGAATATAATCTAAACACTCTCAAAATGATCGAATTAAGAGCGGCCACTTTGAATGACCTTCAATTGGTAAAATATTGGGACACAAAACAACACGTAATTGATTGTGACCCGGATGATAACTGGAACTGGGAAAAGGAACTTGGTAGAAACCCAGAATGGAGAGAACAATTGGTGGCTGAAGTGAACAAAGAGCCAATCGGATTTATACAGATAATCGATCCATATTTAGAAGAAACTCATTATTGGGGAAACGTTGAGCAAAACAAAAGAGCCATAGACATTTGGATTGGAGAAGAAAGTAATCTAAACAAAGGCTATGGAACTAAAATGATGAATATTGCTATTGAAAGGTGTTTTGAAAATCCCATGATCGATGGAATTCTGATAGACCCCTTAAAAACTAACACCAAAGCTCACAGGTTTTATGAGAGACTTGGGTTTGAATTTAAAGAAGAGAGAAAGTTCGATGACTCCTCATGTTACATTTACGAATTGAAGAGAAAGAATCGAGTTGATCATCTTACGACTGGAATCTAACGAAATGTTCTACTCACTTACCTATAACCTACTTTCGATTGCTTTAATGACTAGAAAATTTCATTTTTAAATATCCACCAAAACATAACAACCATGGGATTATTTTGGGACTTGATCCAACAAAGTCAAATTGAAGACCAGAAAGAACATGCAGCCTCTCTAGAAGAAAGAGTTGCACACCTAGAAAAAGACCTTCGTAAAACTCAGGAACTACTTGCAAAAACCCTAAGCGTGCTAGAAACACATGTTGGGAAAGATATTGATGGTGATGGTATAACAGGTTAGTGCATCATTACAAAGAGTGATACTTCTGCAACTGCAGTCGGAAAAAACTTTCGGTTTGACTTCATTATTTTTTTGATTATCAATTTGATAATCAGCAATAGTTAAGGTACGACTAAGAAAAACCACTACTTTTAGTCAACTCAATTATGTGAATTATGCTTAGTCAGACTGTTAAGAGATTCACACGCATGATATTGATAAGTCAGATTTTGGTTTTTTGTCTAGTCTTCTTTGAAGGTGGAGATGAAAAACAAAAATTAGCAGATTTGTTGCCGAAAGTAATCAACAAAACTGAATTTGGAGTTTCTAGCATAGCTTTTCAAAAACTGCATTCACTTGCCAAACTGATTGATACAAACAACTTTGAACAGGTATACCAAGAAGAGTTAAATGATAGTTTCATTTCGGGTATTACCTATTATCTAGATAATGGTGGCGACCAAACCCTTTATAAAATCATCATAAATTTTAAAGATGAGGCCAGCATGGAGCTCAACGCCAATAAATTATTAGGTACCTCCAACTACAAAGGGAAAGATGGCGATAGCAAAGAATGGCAGTTCGATATTAAGGCAGACTCTCCTTTACACATCTGGACATTCAAGAATAAAATCATTTACACTATGCCTTTGGGCGGAACTGAGTGGAATTTGAATGATGCAATGGGTTTTTAGCCTATTATAAAGACCACATCGTAAGCATGAACAATAGGCCTCGATAAATAATAAATATTGGTGCAAAGCTCATTACAAGTAGTAGTATCTTCAGTATCTTCAAAATGGTTTTTTCCTTTAACCATTTAAGTAAAAACCAAAGATACACTGCTGCAAAAAGAAGCATTACCCCAGTTAGAAATGCATCCGTGATAAAGAATTCATAAAAACGAGTTTCTTCAAACCACATTTTTATGGCGGATGCTAAAAAGTAAAATGGGGTTACGCAAAGAAGTATAAAGCTCGCCCAAAACTGCAGTGCCAAGTTAAATCCATCCGTGAGGTATATTCTTTTAGAGTAAAGCATGTAAATGAATAACCCTAAAAATGGTGCTAGCACAATGAGGATGAGCTTACTGACCTCGGTAGTCTTAGCATTGTATTTTAGTTCAAAACTCTGCAAGTCCATTTCATTACTCAATAGATAGTCATTGACTTGGCTAGTAGCGTAATCACTATAGAATTGAAGGTTCATTTGTACAGAAAGACTCGTTTTGAACGTTTCAAAACTTGGTAATAGAAAGTACAAGAGGTTGGCAACCAGAAAAAGATTGATAGCCTTGAGATAAGGTTTACGCTTACCTTCAAAGTAATTCTGAGCCATTTGATGTGGCCGAAATACTAGATCAGCGAATGACCTGATAAACTTACCATCTAACTGTATGACATTGGAAACCACTTCGTTCAGCCAATTCTTTAAAGCCTTATCTTGAGGCATGAGTACCTTTTCGCCACAAACATGGCAATAAACTCCTTGTAGAGGAGTCCCACAGCTTTTACACAGCCCATTCATTAATTGGAGCTAATTAATATTAGCTCCTCTTGAGGCTCTGTTAAATAGCGAGCACCATCAGCTGTAACCACGGCCATCTCTTCTACGGAAATAGTTTTCTCCGTACCATCTGCTCTTTTCCATGCATGGAAACCATCAAACGCGAAAGTCATACCCTCCTTCAAAAGTTTAGCAGAAGCTGGACGCACTCTCGTAGACATGCCTCCTCCTAAACTCGGGCCAACATCATGGGCTACATAACCCACGGGATGGCCGGTACTCCAAGGAACGCTTTCAGAACCTGCAGCTTCCATCAATAACCTTTGTGCTTTATCTACACTAGCTCCACTCACGCCAGGCTTCATAGCTGCTAATGCAGCACGGCTACCCGCCTTACTGCTATTCCAATAAAATTGAATATCTTCTGGAGCCTCGGTTTCACCCTCTTTCAAAACATAGGCAAATCGTTGAATATCACTTACCCAAATTCCATAAAGCTTTATTCCAAAATCTATCTGGATTACATCACCAGGCAGAATCACTTTATCTGTCGCATGCGAATGTCCCCTATCTGGCCCTGAATTTACATTGGGATTCTGATCTGGATTCCAACCATCTCCAACTCCGTATTCAGCAATCTTTGATTTCAGAAATCTGGCAATATCAGCATCTGTAGAAACGCCCGGGACAATTTGATCATAAGCTTCATATTGCCACGCTGAAGTAAGTTCTGCAGCCCTTGTTAATATCTCTACTTCCTCAGGAAGCTTAATAGAAAGCCATTGATAAATCAGCTCTGTCGATGAAACAAGTTTGTCAACATCCTCACCCATTAACTCATCTAAATTCTCTCTTTGAGTATATGACAACCCATCGGCCATAGCATTGGATGATGATGAATTAATGGCAACCTTATCAAACCCTTTATCCTTAATGAAGGCCACAGCCTGACTCATGGCAGACATTCCTCTTTCAATTGGAACAACTTTATCATGAATATTCAAATCATCTAAGGCCGTTGACTCACCACCGGGAGATATCGCCAAGGAATGAAAGCCAGTTTCATCATTGTAGAAAAGAAAAGCGGCAGTACCTCCAGCATTCTCCCCACCAACATGCACGGCAATTGGATCATTATTATTCTCTCGACAAACAACCAACCAAGCGTCTACATTAGCTTCTTTTAGCGCATTAGGTAGTAATTGATTGATCCTTTTCTTTCTGATTTCAGGCCAAGGATTTTCTCCCCAATATGCCTTTGGATCGATTGAAGTATTTGAAGTTGATTGGTCACAAGAACTTATGAAGGTGACTAGCAATATTAATTGAACGGAATAGAGGAGCTTTTTCAAGTTTTTTGATTTCAAAATAGTGTCGATTACTCAGTTTTCCAATCAATGGTTTCAATTTCAAATCGTTCAACACGTTTTATGAAACCTCAATTTACCATTCTGAAAGCCTGATGAGGAGTGTAACCAAAGTTACCTAGGCTCAAATGAATCCATGATAGCTTTGCTGATATTAATTTAATAAATCATTCATGGATATCTTAGAAATTCTAGGTTACATCAGTGCCTCACTTATAGGCATTTCATTAGGACTCATTGGCGGAGGTGGCTCTATTTTAACAGTTCCCGTATTGGTGTATATGATGGGCATTGCCCCCGTGGCAGCTACAGCCTACTCCCTTTTTATTGTTGGCTTCAGTTCATTAATTGGTGCAGGTAAGTACTCGAAAATGAAACTTGTTAGTTATAAAACAGCCGTGGTTTTTGGTATTCCTTCACTCATCGCAGTTTTCCTAACAAGAAAATTTCTGGTGCCTGCCATTCCTGAAACGCTCTTTAGCGTTGGAAACTTTGTTTTTACCAAAGGCATCGCGTTGATGGTACTTTTTGCCATTCTGATGATTCTGGCTTCCATCTCTATGATTAGAGGAAGAAAGGAAGTGGAAGAAGCAGCTGTTCAGCAAAAGTTCAATTACCCTCTGATAATTCTTGAAGGTTTACTTGTAGGCACACTAACAGGACTAGTGGGTGCTGGAGGCGGATTTCTCATTATTCCAGCCTTAGTTGTACTTTCCAAACTCCCTATGAAAATGGCGGTTGGCACCTCTCTTCTAATTATAGCTATCAAATCAATGATTGGATTTTTGGGAGATGTCTCCAATATGGAGATTGACTGGACCTTCCTTCTTATTTTCACTCTTATTGCAGTGGTCGGAATTTTTATAGGAAGTTATCTTTCTAAATATATTTCTAGCACTAAACTCAAGCCTGCATTTGGCTGGTTTGTGTTAGTAATGGGTATTTATATCCTCGCAAAGGAAATACTGTTTTAAACGGTATTTCCTTTGCTACTTGATCTTCTCAATTTCCAAATTTACCCTTCAGGGCAGCTAACTTCGAGGCCATATCAGCCTGACTCTCTTTTTTAACTCGCTTTGGCTTTTCACTCTTCTTTACTTGAGGTTTTGCTTCACATTTCATGGATAAGGAAATGCGCTTTCTACTCGCATCAACCTCGGTGACTGTAACCATTACCTTTTGCTGAACGGCTACTACATCGGCAGGGTTGCTGATAAAATGATCAGCCAATTGACTGATGTGAACAAGGCCATCCTGATGTACGCCAATATCTACAAAAGCACCAAAATTGGTGACATTGGTAACTATTCCAGGGATTTTCATCCCAATTCT
>CAYGKL010000140.1:0-6925 GCA_964350505.1 uncultured Roseivirgaceae bacterium
GATATTGCCATTCCGCCTTTAGTTTTGCCATGTCTACATTAGACGGACATTCAGAGGAACAACCTTTACAAGAAAGGCATAAGTCCATCACTTCTTTAATCTCTGGACGGGCGAATGGATTGGCATCTTGAGGATTGGTTAACATTTCTCTCAAGATGTTGGCACGCGCTCGAGTGGTGTCTTTTTCGTTACGGGTAGCCATAAAGCTTGGGCACATGGTGCCTCCGCTTATTTCCGACTTACGGCAATCTCCCGATCCATTACAGAGTTCGGCAGAGCGTAGTATTCCCTGGTTTTCCGAAAAATCAAACATGGTTTCGTACTCCGCAGTTTCCTGATCTTTTTCGTAACGCAGCGAAGTATCCATAGGAGGGGTGTCCACAATTTTACCCGGATTAAAGATGTTATGCGGATCCCAGATTTTCTTCATCTGCTTGACTAGCTCATAGTTGTGTTCGCCTATCATCTGAGGAATGAATTCGCCCCGGAGTCTTCCATCGCCATGTTCGCCAGAAAGCGACCCTTTATATTTCTTAACGAGTGTGGCAATTTCCTCGGCAATTATTCTGAATTGCTTTTGGCCCTCCGCAGTTTTAAGGTTCAGGATTGGACGCAAATGCAATTCGCCAGAACCAGCGTGGGCATAGTGCACAGAATAAAGCCCATGTTTCTTTAAAATCTGATTGAATTCTTCTATGTAAGCCGGTAAGTCTTGCACATCCACTGCAGTATCTTCTATCACTGGTGCTGCTTTGGCATCGCCAGGTACGTTGGAAAGCAGTCCCAAACCTGCTTTTCTCAGATTCCAGACTGATTTAATTCGCTCGCCCTGAATCACGGGATAAGCATAACCACGTCCTGCAGCCTTCAAGTCTGAGATCAGTTCTGTTACTTTTTGATCCGCTTCTTCAGCCGTTTCTCCATTGAGCTCTACTACCAAAATGGCTTCTGGATCGCCTTCAACAAAGAACCTAAGTTCTCGGTACATCGAGTTACGCTTTGTAGCTTGAAGAATATAATCATCCATCAATTCACAAGCCGAGGGGGCATATTTTAGGGCAATTAGATTTGCCTTTAAGCTATCATCGATTGTCTTGGAGTGAATACAAACAAGTCGTTTGTTATTGGGAGGTAGGGGGGTGATTTTAACCTTTGCAGCTGTAACAATGCAAAGGGTGCCTTCGGAACCTGCGATTAAGCTGCAGAAGTTAAAAGGAGTACCATTTTCTTGAAATGGCTGATGACGAATAAGCATATCTAATGCATAGCCTGTGTTTCGTCTGGGAATATCAGCTTTGGGGAAATGCTCTACAATCTGCTTCTGATTCTCTTCTTGCCGAAGCATTTCTCTAGCATCGAAGTAAATGGTATTGTGTAGCTCACTGCTCACAGAGAGTCCATTACAGCGATCCAAGAAAGCACTCTGATCCAACGGGCCAAACCAAGCCTCTGTGCCATCAGATAGGATTGTATTCACTTCGAGTAAATGCTCTCTGGTGCTTCCATAAACTACCGAATTCGCCCCACATGAGTTGTTGCCTATCATGCCGCCAATCATAGCTCTGTTTGCCGTAGAGGTCTCTGGCGCGAAGAAAAAGCCATGCTCAGCCAGTGCTTTGTTAAGGTCATCTCGAATGATTCCTGGCTCCACCCAGGCATAGCCTTCTTCAGGGTTGATTTCTATGATTTTGCTGAAGTGTTTCGAAATATCCACTACAATGCCTCCGCCCACTACCTGTCCCGCTAGGGAGGTTCCTGCAGTTCGAGGAATCAATGAAGTTTGGTTATCTCTGGCAAAATTTACGAGAGTTATTAAGTCTTGCTTGTCTTTAGGGATAGTTACGGCTAAAGGCAATTCTCTATAGGCAGAAGCATCTGTTGCATAGAGTCTTCTATGGGTTTCGTCCGTAAATAAATCTCCGCTAAGGGACTGCTTGAGTGATTGCCAATTCATTGATCGGCAAATTACTAGGCATTCACTGTTAAAGGAAGTAGATGCGGGGAATTATTTATTAAAAGCATTCTGTAGGAGCTAATGCCTTTTGGTCTTCTGACCTAGAAACCATTAAATCTGTTCTCCTTAGACTCTTAAGTTCTTCAACAACCATTTTGCTGGCCACAATACCAACAAGGGCCGATCAATAAACACAATAGGGATGTATAGAAATGAATTTCAAGTATCGATATTGTGTGTGTTTATTATTCGTGTGTCAATGGCTTATGAACTTTCTTCCTCTTTTAGAACTGAAGCCTTATTAAACCTAAAAAATGATCTTGTGTAAAACAACAAAAGATTATAAAAAGGCACTAAAATGCAAATTTATGTATTCAAAAAGTCTTAGTCATAGATTAAGGTTGTTTAGATACAATATTTAAAAGTTCACGCTTGTGCTGGCTTTTTAAAAATTGTTGACTACTTTGTTAGTTCATGCAGACACAAAGACCTTTTAGGGTAGTAATTATCTTTCTGGTATTGGCCATAATTGGAGTGGCTTTTATCCCTCAACTCAATGTAAATTTCACACCTACGTATAGCACACCTACTTTAAGTATTAGTTATCGGCTTCCGAATGCCTCGCCAGATATAGTGGAGCGTTTGGCAACTTCACCATTGGAGAACGCTCTTTCTCAAATTGATGGCACCAATAAACTGGAAAGTGTTTCTCGCTACGATCGCGGTACAATTACCATGACTTTCGATAAGGATGTAGACATGGACTTTCGAAAATTCGAGGTCAATACCATCATTCGTAATTTATATAAGAAATTGCCTGAGAACATGAGTTACCCGAGGGTCGAGCAGTCGGGAGGAGAGCAGAACAATGAAGAGATAAGAGCGGCAATTCTTACTTATTCTATCAATGGCCCTTATGCACCATTTAAGTTGGAAGCCGATGTTGAGGAATATGTTCGAAAGCCTTTGAGCCAAATCAGAGACATTCACAGTGTAGAGATAAGCGGGGGGAACCCTTTGCAGATTACTGTAGATTTCGATGCCCCGTCTTTGCTGCGCTATGGGCTCAATAAAAGCAGCATTGCCCAAGCTTTAAGTAGTTTTAGCAGTGCCATGTATGCAGGCTTAGCAAAAACGCCAGCAGGTCAGCAGTTCTTTCTAAAAACCAGCGCTCAGATACCAGATATCAGTAGCATGGAACAAACAGAGATTGCCAATATTGAGGGTAAGCCTATTTATTTGAAAGATGTGGCCAAAATCTATGTTGAGGAACAGGAGCCTAGCTCTTTTCGGAGAATCAATGGTAAGAATGCGGTTTACATGTCTGTTTATGCTCGGGCCTCTGTAAATAAGGTGGTGCTTGGTCAACAAATCAAAGATCGAATTGAAGAGCTTAAGGCCAATTTACCTGCTGAAATAGATCTTCGTTTAGAGAGAGACGACACAGAATTCCTTCAGAAGGAAATGGATAAGATCTATGTGAGAACAGGCCTTTCCATTGGCATTTTGGTCTTATTCATATTCCTTATCAACAGAAATGTGAGATACCTTTTTACGTTGTTCTTGGGTATTCTGGTCAACTTATGTATCACCGCCATTATTCTTTATGCCCTCAATGTGGAGCTGCATATGTACAGCATTGCGGGGCTAACGATCTCTTTCGGGTTAATAGTAGACAATGCCATTGTGATGCTCGATCACCAGCATAAGAAAAAGAATTCTAAGATTTTCTTTGCCCTATTGGCTGCTTCACTCACCACCATTATGGCTTTGCTCATGGTATTGCTCTTGCCAGAAGATGATAGAAGAGATCTGACAGATTTCTCTATTGTGGTTTCCATCAATTTGGCAACATCGCTTTTGATCGCACTTTTCTTTACGCCATCCCTATATTACCTGCTTTTCAATGAATCACTGAAGCGTAAAAAGGTTGTCATAAGCATCAAAGCTTTAAGAAGACGAGTAAGGTGGTTTCGCGGCTACAGCAGAAGTATCGGCTTCATGGTTCGGTACAGAAAGGCTTTTATCCTTCTAGTGATTCTTGGATTTGGTTTGCCAGTTTTCAAAATGCCGACTCAATGGGAAGGACAAGAGTGGTACAATAAGAGCATCGGTAGCGATAAATACCAAGATGACATTAGGCCTATCGTAGATAAGGCCTTGGGTGGTGCACTGCGGAAGTTTGTAACGGAAGTTTATGAAGGCTATTACTATGGTTCTCCCCAGCGTACTGAACTATATGTGAGTGCTAGGTTGCCTTTCGGAACCACATTGAAAGACGCCAATTTTGTGATTTCTCGGGTGGAAGAATATTTAGAAGATGTCCAAGGAATTGACAAGTACGTGACCAATGTAAATAATAACACTGCTAGTATTGCCATTACCTTTTTGCCAGAGTACGAAAACTCTGCTTTGCCTTACCAACTTAAAGGTAGACTCCAAGCGCGTTCCTTAGACTTAACAGGAGTTCAGTGGAGTATTTATGGAATTGGTCAAGGTTTCAGTGCGGGGGGAGAAAGTAATCAGACCCCCAGCTATAGTGTGCTGATGAAGGGCTACAATTATGATGAACTGGAAAAACAGGCCTTAGTGTTTGCAGATATGCTAGTAGATGGAAACCGTAGGGTGCAAGAAGTGAAAACCAACGAAGAATTGGGCTATTCTAGACAAAAAACGAGTGAATATGTACTCAAATTTGATGTAGATCGCTTGGCCAGAGCAGGCATAAGTAGAGGTAAAATAATGCAAACTTTAGGTGATTTAACCAGACCATCTGGAGCCTCGCTACAGGCTAATTTCAAAGATCAGCGGCTTCCTGTGTATATCAAAGCGAGTAATTCAGATGAATTTTCTAAGTGGGACCTAATGCAGGAAGCACTGCCTATTGATACCTCTAGGTTTGTTAAGATTAAAGACTATGCATCACTAGTTTTTGAAGAAACTGCTAATGAATTGCACAAAGAAGACCGCCAATATATTAGACGTTTAGCCTTCGATTATTTGGGGTCTGGGAAATTCGGTCAGCAGTATTTGGAAGAGAGCATTGAGAAAATTGAGAAGCTATTGCCAGTGGGTTACTCTGTTGAATCGAGGAGCAGATATTATAGCTATGGTCAGCAGAAGCGACAATATAGTCTGCTTTTATACTTACTTGTGGGTATCTTTTTTATCTGTGCCATTCTATTTGAAAACCTAAAGCAGCCTTTCTTTATCATCGTAACTATTCCTATTTCATTTATCGGCTTGTTCCTGATTTTCTCCCTTTTCGATTTCCGCTTTGACCAGGGAGGTTTTGCTGCTTTTGTGATGCTTGGAGGTTTAGTAGTGAATGCAGCTATTTTTATTGTCAATGACCTTAATAATGGCCGATTGAAGAAGTACAATAGGTCTGTTTTGAGATCGGTAATAGGTAAGGCCCAGCCCATTCTATTGACCATACTTTCCACTTGTTTCGGTTTGATTCCTTTCTTGTTGGAAGGAGACACAGAGCAGTTCTGGTTTGCCTTGGCCATTGGCACCATTGGCGGACTCTTATTTTCAATGGTGGCAGTGTTTATTTGTTTGCCAGTGTTTCTTACCAATAGAGGAGCTATGTTGAAGAAAGTGTAGGCAATAAACCTTAAAATCAACAAGTTATATATTTTACAACCCTTCATGATATGCGAAACGCCACGCTACTAATTCTTAGTTTATTCATTTTTTCCTCAGTTTTTGCTCAGAGTAAGTCGTCTACCGAACCGATTGATGTTCATGGTTTTAATAAGGTATATGATCTTGAAAAGCTTTTTGAGCCCATTACTTTAGAATCAGAGATTCTGTTAGTCCAAGGAGTAACCTCAGATGAGAAAAATCTCTATGTGTTCAATGGAAAAGAAGTGCCTATCATTAAGGCATTTAGACTATCTGATGGCAAATATATGGGTGGTTTTGGCAGAGAAGGTCAGGGACCAGGTGAATACGATCCTTTTTTTGCGAGTAGTTTCAATGCTAGAAATAATCAAATTATAACGCAAGACTTTAAATATGTAAGAATTCATCAAGTTGAAGAATCAAATGGAACTTTGGAATTCAAAAAAATTAAAGAGGTAAGATTACCTGCGGAAATTGACATTTTAAATAGAGGGATTCTTATAACAGATAATATCTATGGAGGCTCAATTATGTTTACTGAGAAAGACTTTGTGACTTTTGACCTTACTAAACAAGGTGAGCAAGAACTGAAAGATTTTGGAGATTACCCAAGTCTATATCCTGAAATTCCATTCACAGCATATCATCATTTATATCAAGGAAATTCAAGTTATGCTTATGATGGAAAAACCTTATTGAGGTACTATTCGAGAGCTCCCATAATTAGACTGTTTGACCTACCTTCTGGTGAATACTTGGATGTTAACCTGAAACCAAAAAATGAACAAATAAAGAATTTAAAAACTGACCCAAGAGATAAAAGCATTGCCAATGGAATTGAAATGATTAGTTATTTATCCAATGGAAAATTAGGCCAGAATCGCTTTGTGGTACTGTATCAAGAATCTAACTTCAAAAGGGTTGCGATGACAGATAGAGGTAATTTAGAACGAGTCCCATTAACAGATAGCACCATATTGGTATTCAGCCGAGAAGGACAATTGTTAGCCAAACTCACACCGCCTGATTGGCTCGGATTATATCATGTAACTCCGGATGACAGATTAATCGTTTTCCACCCAGAAATAGCAGACAAACTATTTACAGTAGACCTTAAACAATTCAAATAACGAGATTCTTAGTTGATTTTTTTAGCAATAACGTATTAATTAGTTATTATTGGTTTGACAATTCAACTTTTATGTATTTCAAGAAGATAACCCCAATTTTGCTGGTCATTTTGGCCATCTCCTGTTCAAGTGATAAAGAAGAGAAATCCCGGCCGGTATCTAATTTGGACGAGTTCAAATCATACACCATCAATATGGAGGCGCCTCAAGT
>CAYGKL010000141.1:0-1167 GCA_964350505.1 uncultured Roseivirgaceae bacterium
CTCGCGTTATTCTGCTGTCATAAATTTTGATGAAATCTACATTCATGTTAATCAGCGAATCAACACCTTTCACAGCGTCTGCTTGAGTGCTCACAGGAATAGAACCTGCCCAAGTACCTCTAGGGCCATCTAGTTTTGGCCCCGAAGTGAAAATGGTTGGGCCAGTCATTACGCCTTTATCAATAGACTCTCTCCATTCAAAGATTTTTGAAGTCATATCGCCTCCGGCTTCTCGCACACCTGTAATGCCATTGGCAGTAAAGAGTGGAATTAAGTTCTTGTTCTCTTCGATCAACTCCTCACCACCTCTAAAATGAATGTGCATGTCCCAAAGGCCAGGGATGACGTATTTCCCTTCGGCATCGATAACTTCTTTAGCCTCATAATTCTCATTATTGTTATCAGAGATAAAAGTAATGGCGTCTCCATCAATTCCGATCATCTGGTTTGAAAGAACCTCTCCAGTTTCCACATCAATTACTTCGGCTTGAGTGATTAAAATGTCAACCGGTACCTTGGTCTGACAAGAATAAAAGGAGATGAGTAGGACGAGAAGAACTGATTTAAGGGTTTTCATAAGATGCATTTTGATAAAAATAGCAGATAGGTTGTGTCTTTGCAGGCTGAATTTGTTGAGTGGTTTCACTATTTTAGCTAGCCATGCGAAATACGATTTTTAGGTTTGGGCTGATCATCGCAGCTTTGTTGATTCTATTTCAGCTGAGCAAAGCGTCCATGTTTATTCCAGATTTGTCTCAAGACTTGATACTTGGTTTGGTCGGAGCCTTTTTCATTGGATTTGGTGTTTATTTGGGATTGAAGTTTAGAAAGGTTGAAATAGTGGAGGTTGGTCCAATCATTGAAATTGATGAGAAGCAAGTTGAAAAGTTAGGCTTGACGGAAAGAGAAAGGGAAGTGCTGCAATTGATTTCCGAGGGCTTCTCCAATGTTGAGATAGGAGAGAAGCTGTTTGTATCAGAGAGCACAGTGAAGACCCATGTTTCTAATCTTTTTGTAAAATTGGATGTAAAGCGTAGAACCCAAGCGGTAACCCGAGCTAAAGAGCTGAGGGTGATTGCATAGATATCCCCTCGAACTTCTCATTGTAGGGGGATCTATATTTAACTTCTCCCCTTTAAGGGGAGATAAAGAGGGGTGTTCTCAAAG
>CAYGKL010000141.1:1267-6877 GCA_964350505.1 uncultured Roseivirgaceae bacterium
GCCATGTTATTGATAATTGTAGCCCAAATCAATTATAGAAAAGAACAAGACGGACGATTGAGTTTTGGCCAAGGCTTCAAAATTGGCTTAGGTATTTCAACCATCGGAGGTTTAGCTTTCGCGCTTTACAACACAGTTTATGTCTTATTCATCGACCCTGAGTTCAATGAAAAATATTTTGCATATTCAATGGGCTTGCAAAGAGGTAGTGCCGATTTTCAGCAGCAATATGCAGAGGCATTATCTGGTAATAATTTTATGTACTCGTTAGAAGGTCAAGCGCTACTGATGTTCTTAACAGTTTTTCTGATTGGTTTTGTGGTGAGCATTGCCGGAGGACTTATCTTACAAAAGAATAAGTAACTAGAAACTAAGTAGCCCTTGGCAAAGACTATTCTCATTATATCATGTTTTGCCATCCTGAGTTTTGCAAAAGCTCAGAGAGGTAACTATTTAGAGGAAATCAAGGCTTGGCAGGAAGAGTTGAATAATGAATACCTAGACCCATATAAATCACCGTTATCTGATGCTGAAAGAGCTAAATTTAAAGGGCATACATTTTACCCCATTCAGGAAAACTATAGAGTGGAGGCTAAGTTTGAGTCAACTCCGGATTCAAAGCCTTTCCCTTTAGGAACGAGTAAAGGGACAACTCAAGTTTACAAGCGCATAGGTATTCTCCACTTTGAATTAGGAGGGAAAGAATTTACACTTGAAGCCTATCTGCAGCAACAACGCTTTAGATTACCCGGTCAGCCATCCTATGTTTTTCTGCCATTAGTTGATGCAACCACAGGGGAAGCAACCTATGGTGGGGGTAGATATATGCATTATGAAGGCATTCCCGAAGGAGATCTATGGGTCATTGACTTTAATAAACTCTACAACCCCAACTGCGCCTATAACGACAAGTATGAATGTCCGAAAGTGCCAGAACCAAATTATCTACCCATCAAAATTGAAGCTGGGATTAAGGGGTATTGAATCATTCTAAAGCGTATTGAGTACATAGAATTTCTCAATACTCTGTACCCAATATTCTCTATCTAACTATTGCAAACTACAACTCCCATTAAAATCACTGGCATCGAAGAAGCTATTGGCATTGCCTTTCAAGGCACCTTCCATTGCTTCAATGGTCAGTTGATTGCTGCCATTTCTTTTTGGTGAGCAGTATTCTAACAAGTAATAACTGTTGGCTCGGCCGTTGATGAGGTCGCCAATTTCCTGAAATTTATCTAACAGCTCGCCAATATTAGTAGCCGATACGAAACTGGTTTTACCAATGGCTCTCAGTACGTTTTCATCTATCTCTTCACCCAAACCGATGGTGTATAACGACATGTCTCTGTCTGCATTTTTCACTGCTTCCAAAGCTTGACCTTTTGTGTTTCTGTTGGCTTGGTCTGTTCCATCTGTAAAGATTACTACGGCACTTGATGCCACTTCATCGAGCTGACGCGTTTGGGAAAGCTTTTGAGAAGCGACTTGAATACCTTGAATAACAGCACCATAAAGGTTCGTTGAATTATCAGAGCTCATTTGAGGAGAGATGTTGTCTATGGCAGCCTTCAAAGTTGCTCTATTGGTGGAGGTGCCTTGAAGTTGCTTAATGTTGGCTGCACCATCGAACCACCAAACTTCCATTTTAATGGCTTGTGAAGAAGGTTCTCCCTCGCCAGGAACTACTTCATCGATAAAGCTTTTGGCTGCTGCTTTGAGGCTAGTAATGTTTTCGCCACCGAGTACACTTCCACTTAAATCAAGTAATAGAGTAATGTGATAATCGAATACTTGTTCATTGGGTTGAATCTTTCGTGTGGCTTCAAATTCAGAGATTCTAGATCCGTTTTCGTAAATCACAAAGTCGCTCTCTTTAAGGCCGGCAACTCCTTTGCCCGAGTTATCTTCAACCCTGAAAAATACTGATACGTTGGAAGGTAAATTGACAAATTGATCCTCAATGGTAATCAGTAGTCCTGTGTTTTCTGCATCATCGCCACCACAAGAGAATAGAGCAAGTGCAAAGGCACAGATGAGTATTTTGAGTTTTGTTGTTTTCATGGTTCTTAGGTCTTAGGTATATCGCAAGAACATGGAAACTTATCTGCGTATTGTGTCGTTTGCTGCTTAAATCATTTATTTTTACATCAAGATAGATTTTAGCAATATGAAGACAACGACCACGTTACTAGGAGATTATGAATTCGAATCCATTAACCCAAATGGAAATAAAGTGCATATCGATATGCGCCCTGCCGATGAAAAGCTAGGTCAGTCTCCTACAGAATTATTGTTATCTGCTTTATCTGGCTGTGCTTCAGTAGACTTGGTTCAGATGCTCAAGAAAAGGAAGAAAACAGTTAACGGTCTAAAGATTGTTGCTGACGGAACTAGACAAGAAGAGCAACCTCGTTTTTACACTCACATTAAGTTGCATTTTGTGCTTGAGTCGCCAGATGCTACAATGGAAGAATTAGAAAAACTAGGTCATATGGCAGCCACTAAATATTGTTCTGTTGCAGGAACCCTGAAAAGTGAGATTGAGCACACGTTTGAGATTATCAGATCATAGACCTTTCAAAGGTCAAATCGGCTAAGGAAGCAAAACGCAAATTTTAATATTTCAGCAATACCAAATGGAGATCAAGAGGGGTGCTATAAATTCAACCAATAAGTTACTTTAATGACCAATGCACGGTTTTTATTGATGAAGTCACCTGGGAAGTAATTATCAGTATAGGCAATGAAAAAGTCTGAAACTGGCTTGAACCTCCATTGAATCCTTGAGTTGATGTTCAAGTTGTCGATCTGATTGTTGTATTGAATGAAGGTTGTCCAAAAAAGCTTTTTAGAGAAGGTAATGTCGAACCTAGGTCCAATGAGAAAAAGGTCTGCTTCACCATAGGGCTCTGGCAGTCTAATTCTGTTGTAATTAAAGTCCATGGTAATTAAGCCGTACGGTAAAACTCTGTAGTTAAGGTTACCTCCAATGCCTACTCTTTTTCCATTAAAGTACTCACCAGCATTTCCATTTAAGTTTACATAAAAGGTGTTTCTAGTATCTCCTTGATACCTCACTTCCGCATTCAAATAAGTATAATCGCTGCCTTCTGGCAATGCTAGATTATCCTTTCTTGTAGGGTCGAATGCACTGAATAAGTAGATATAGTTCCTATTGATTTTCAAGTTGATTGAGCTAGTATTAAGCATTGAGACTTCGAGCCCGGTGGAAATCTGTGAGTCTGTAGTACCATTGGCTTCATTGGTATACATTTCTGATTCTACTAATGGACTAATTCTCTGAACTGAAACGGAGTTAGGGTAGAAGTTCTTTCTCACATTCAGTCTTGCTCTTTCATATCCGCTGCGTCTGGCAAAGCCAACTTCAGGGTTAAAGTCATCACCAACCTTTTGGGCTAGGGCCTCTACCTGCCACTTTACGGTTGAATAAACAACGTTGGCAGAAGTAGCAAATGAATTGAGGGATTCATCTTTTTCAAAAGTACGATGATAGAAAAACTTGCCATTCCATTCATTATTAGCTGAGGCTAAATTGTAGTCGACACCCAAAACCCTATTGAATTGATTGAAGCTGGTATTACTGCTATTGGCAAAATCTTGCTTATTGACCATAATCAGTCCGATGTTCGATCGGTTAAAAACCTTCCGCTGTAAAGCGGTTACAGTATAATTTATCTGAGGTAAGTTGATGTCTTGAATAGCCGCGGCCTGCATATTGAGCACACCAAGTCTCCAGTTGTTATTGAGTTTTCCGCTCAAACGGGCACCGAAATTAATTTTGTTTTGGACGTTCACGCCTGTGTTTTCATCTCGGCTTACACCGATTCTTCGAGAAAAAAATGGTCTAAGACCATCTGCACCGAACTGGCTAAACAGGTCGGCATTTTCTAAGAAAAACTGTCTCCTTTCGGGGAAGAAGATTTCGAATCTATCCAAATTGGTTACTTGCTGATCTACCTCAACTTGCGAAAAATCAGGATTAACAGTAACATCTAAGTTCAAAGCAGGACCTAAAGCTAATTTTGCATCAAGACCAGCTGCAAAAGATGTTTCCGTATTCCTTGGTAAATCATTGTTAGCAGCGGCATCGTAATAGCCGCCATCTGCCTGGCTATTTTCAGCGATATAAGGAATGATAGAAACATTAGCACCAGGTTTTTTTGGAGGTTTATCCCAGATAAGCTCCCCAGTATGTGCCTGCGAATAGAGAGCAAAGTTTCTAGGAACAGGACTCCATATGGATCTTTCACCTGTGTTTGAATCAATTCTGTAGGAATTAATATTCCAAATTTGGTTGCCTTCTTTAAAGCGAATGCTTTTGAAAGGGATAGCCATTTCCATCATCCAATAACCATCGTGCTGAGTGGCTTCGCCAAACCACTTATTTTCCCAATCTAAGGAGAGGTCTCCTCTTTGTCCACCACCATTTGCGACCAATCCTTCACGCCTCACTCCATAAGGATTTATGCCGAATTGAAAAGCATTGGTATTGTCATCGAAGGTATCGAAAGCAATGGTAAACATGTCATTTCCGGCACCACGAAAGTCTCTCCTCAACGAGGGAGTTACATAAGAGGCATTCTCAACATTGTACATTTTGGCACCTACGTAGATAAACTTATCATCGTAAGTGAAGTAAATTTCAGTTTGTGTACTGGCTAGAATGGTGTCAGTCGGGAAGTTTTGCCAATAATCTGCTCCTTTTTCAGCTTCAGCCCAACTCTTTTCATCCAATAATCCATCAATGACCATGGGCCCAGTGGCTTGCTGGATATGGATTTTTTTGGTTTCCTGCCCAAACAATAAACCATTGATGAGTAGGGCAGAGAAAAAGAAGAAAAGTTTTAGTTTCAAGGGTAAAAAGTCGAACTCACAACTTTAAAGATAATAACTTAGTAATTAAACAACGCTGAGCGTTTATGATGAACGGCAGATGAAAGTAATTTTGATTGATGTTAATTGATAGCCAAGAATTATGAGGATTGTAAAGGAGTATTTGGATAAGTCGTGTAAGGTTACGGTATTTTCTTGGAATGGAAAGTTTATCATAAAGCTTGAAAACGGGCCTTTTGAACAAACCTTTAAAGTCAGTGAGTTGGATGTAATGGAGTCTGAAATCGATGATATATTAGGTGAAACTTTTATAACCGAAGCCATGGAGCGTTTCCAACAAATGGGCCGTTCTTTAAAAAGTGCCTTGAATGACTAAATTAGGCTTTTATTTGATGCTACACCTTAACCAATTATGATTTACGGACTCGGTATTGCTGTGGCAATAATTATTGTCTTGTCCATCTTTTTATACAGAGAAAGAAGGCTGAAACTAAAAGCGCTAGAAAGCTTGGACGTTTTGGGTCAAAGGAAAAAGGCACTTAGGCGATCTCTTGAAATGTTGATGGATCATTCCTCGGATTTTTATTTTCGATTCGACAGGCAAGCTAACGTCAATTATTCATCGAGCAACGTAGAGAGGATACTCGGATTCGCCAAGGACCAAGGACCAGTTAATGTACGAGATATCATTACGGATAACCCAATTAATCAGTCTGTATTTGAACACATTGATGCACTGTTCAGACTCGATTT
>CAYGKL010000142.1:0-6631 GCA_964350505.1 uncultured Roseivirgaceae bacterium
AGCATTCTAATTCGTTTGCTATTAAGCACTTGAGGAATTGATTTGCCAAGTTGAAAGATTAGACATATTTTGAACTACGTTGAATACTTCCCTTTAATAGAATTGATGAAAAGAGTCTGTGTAATTGGTGCTGGTCCATCTGGGATCACAGCCATAAAGAATTTACTAGACGAAGGTCTAGAGGTGATCGCCTATGATTACAACCATGATGTTGGTGGAAATTGGATTTACTCTGAAAATGAAAGCCATTCTAGTGTTTTTGAGACAACACACATCATAAGTTCTAAAACATTAAGCCAATATGAAGACTTTACTTTCGATGATTTTGAGGCTGGAATTCCAGACTATCCTTCTCACGATCAACTGAGGCGGTATTTTCAAGCTTATGCCAAACATTTCAATCTGTATCCAGTGATTCAATTTGACACACTAGTGAAGCATTGCGAATTGAAAAAGAACGGCAGTTGGGAGGTAACTACAGCGCAAAATGGAGTAACGAAAACAGAGCCGTTTTCACATTTAGTAGTTTGCAACGGTCATCATTGGCAGCCGCGTTACCCAGATTACCCCGGAGAGTTTACTGGTGAGATGCTTCACTCCCATCAATTCAAAAGAGCAGAACCTTTCAAAGATAAACGTGTGCTGGTAATTGGCGGTGGAAATTCTGCCTGTGATGTAGCTGTGGAAACCAGTAGAGTGAGTGCTTACACTGCCATTAGTTGGCGCAGGGGCTATCGCATTGTTCCGAAGTTCTTATTCGGTAAACCCACCGATGTGGTGGCCAATCGCATGAGCTTTTTGCCATCAAAGTTCAAGTACTTCATGTCTGGTTTAACCGTCAACCTCATTACTGGCAAAAACGAATTATACGGTCTTCAGAAGCCAGAACATAAAGTTGGAGCTACTCACCCAACGGTCAACGATGAATTACTCTATAAGCTTCGGCATGGCAAGGTTACTCCTAAAGTGGATATTGCTCGATTCAATGGAAAAACCGTTCATTTCAAAGATGGCAGCTCCGAAGAATTCGATGCAGTTGTCGCTTGTACAGGCTTTGTCTTAGCGCATCCCTTCTTCGACAAAGAGTTTATCGACTATTCCAATTCAGAGGTTCCGCTCTATTTAAAGATGTTCCATGAGAAGTTCGATACCCTCTATTTTATTGGGATGTTCCAGCCTCTTGGTTGTATTTGGCCAGGTAGCGAACTGCAAAGTAAATTGATGGCAAGGGAAATTACAGGAAAATGGCAACGCCCAAAGAACATCAAGGAGCTCTGTATGAAGGAAGTCACGCACCCGCACATTAAACAATTAAAAACCCCTAGACATACCATTACGGTTGATTATCACAAATTCGTTAAGCAATTGAAAAAGCACTTGCCCAAACAATACCTAAGTAAAGTACCCAAAAACATAAGGCAAGAAGTATGATTGAACGTCATGCGACAACCGAACAAGTATTAGGGAATATCCTATTTATACACGGCATGTGTCATGGTGCGTGGTGTTGGGATCAAGGCTTTACGGAATCCTTCGTGGCTTCGGGCTACAATTGCTTTAGTATAGACCTCAGCGGGCACGAACTGCCCGGCAAGAATAAAGGCATCAATAAAATTTCTTTAGAGGACTATGTTAAAGATGTACAAAAGGCCATTGACCATATTGGCGAACCGCCTATTATCATAGGCCATTCAATGGGTGGTTTCGTCACTCAGAAGTTCTTAGAAATATATGCTTGCAAAGCCGCAGTGCTTTTGGCCAGTGTGCCTTATTTTGGTATTCTTCCTTCATCATTCCGCTATTTGGCCAAGCACCCAAAAGCCTTATACAGTTTATTAATTCAAGACATCTACTCTCCTTTTGTAAAATATGCTGATGAGTTATACGGTGAGCCTGAAACCTTTAATGCCAACGTGAAGTACCGACACCTTATGCGTGCCGAATCATTCAAAGCGTTGGTTCAAATGATGTTTCAACCCATTAAAAAGGCGAATCCACATGGTGTTCCTTTATTAGTGATCGGTGCTGAACATGACTCCGTGATTAAGCCTAAAGAAGTAAAGAAAACCGCTGATTTCTATCTTACTGAAGCACATATGTTGGAAGATTTTGGACATAATCTTATGCTAGACGAAAATCATCCGCAAGTAGCCAAGCAAATCCTAAATTGGTTAGAGGAAAATGGTTGAAGAGCCATGATTTAAAAAGGCAGCGCTTGTCTTTGAAAGTAGTACCATTAGTAATCGTTGTCTTCTTCAAACCATCATTCAATAAAACTTAGCAAACATAGAACTGGTAAGTTGGTAATCAGTTGTTTATATTCGCAACAATTAACCTACAGCCATGCGACTCGGACAGCTCTCCAGAAAACTTGAGGTCGAATCTTCAACCATTGTAAAAGTACTGAAGGAGCATTTTAGAGAGGTGAATAATCACCCCAACGTAAAAATTCTCGATGAAGAATACGATTTTCTTCTGAACCGATTCGGCCCAAAACCCCTAACTCCTGCTGAAGAATCATCAATTGAAATTCCAATAGAACCCAAAGAAGTCATTGAAGAAACCGAAGCTAAAGATGCTTCTCCAAAGAAAGAAACCCCAGTTTTTGTAGAGTCATTGCGGCCGAGGGTGATTACGCTGGAAAGTGAATTCGATCAAAAGAAAAGAGAATTAGAGAGTTATAAGGCTGAAAAACCAGAACTCGAGGGTCTGAAAGTAGTAGGTAAAATTGAATTGCCAGAGCCAAAGCCAAAAGCCCCTAAAGTTGACAATAAGGATGCTGAAGGAAGTGAGGGCACCAAAACAGTTGATGAAAGAAACCTTCGACCACGTAACAAGCGCAAAGATAATAGGCAGCGTGTCAATAGAAGCCCAGCCGAAGAAAGAAAACGTGCTGAGCAGCTAGCCAATAGAAGAAAAGCACAAGAAGAACGTCAACTCAAAGAGCTTAAGAAAAAGCATTACGAGGAAAACGTTAAAGCCAAACTTGAAAAGCCTAAAAGGAAAAAGAAAAAGAAGTTTGTTCAGCAATTTGAAGCTACTATTCAGCAAGACCAAGTTCAAAAACAACCACAGAAATCCTCAAATCCACTAGTTCGTTTCTGGAGATGGCTCAATGGAGATTATGATAAGTTTCAGTAATTCTAATGATTGGATTACTTGTTATTAGAACTGTTACAACTAACTATTCTTAGCCTTAATGATGGCTCCCATAACACTCAAAGCTATTTCTTTTGGTGTCTGTGATCCAATATCAATCCCAATGGGCGCATCAATATTGGCAATTTGCTCATCTGTCAATCCGTAAGACTTCAAACGTTCTATGCGTTTAGCATGGGTTTTTTTACTCCCCAAAGCACCAACATACCGCACGTTAGAAGGCAGCAAAATCTTTAATGCTTCATCGTCAATCTTCGGATCATGAGAAAGAATGACAGCATAGGTGTCCTTTTCTAGCGAATAATTATTCAATACCTCTTGAGGCCAATTCACTAATAACTCATCTGGTTGTTGATCTCTGGCTGTTTTCTTAGCAAAGGTATCTCTGGGATCAATCACCACTGTCTCAAAACCAAACATCTTGGCTAGCACCAATAATTCAGATGTAATGTGCGCTGAACCAATCATGAGCAGCATTGGACTCTTTCTGAAAAAATGTACAAAGTAATCATCTCCAACCCTGGATTGCACTATTGCTCCTGAAAGTCCAGCCTTGAAGGCCTCTTTAATGTTGGCTACTAACACAGGGTTATCAGGAAGCTCATCATCTATCAGGTCCATCAAAATAGGATTCGAATTACGTCCACCAGATAAAGGGGTCAAAAGAAAGAAATTATGCTTCTGGCTTCTAAATTCGTTGAATTTACTCCACCCATCGTCTTCTAAAAATGGCGTTATTAAGACCGTAATAGCCCCGCCACAGCTCAAACCAACTTCCCAAGCTTCTTCATCGGCTACCCCAAATTCAGCTATTTGGGCCACTCCAGACTGAAGTACTTCTAGCGACTTCTTCACCACAGCATTTTCTACACAGCCACCACTCACCGAACCGATCATCTGACCAGTTTCTGTTACCACCATAGCCGAGCCTACTGGTCTTGGAGAGCTGCGCCATGTTTTGATTACTCGGGCCAATGTAAATGGCTTTTCTTTATCGACTAAGTCCTGAATTTTTGAAACAATGTCTATCATTTGAGTTGACTAAATGTGAATTCGGAAGTGAATATAAGGAATTTGATTTTTACAGATAAGAGGCATTATGTAAGGAAAGATTCATAGGCATTCGATTCCTTTTCTTGGTAATCAAAACCCACTCTCAAGTCAGGTCAATCATCATTTATTAAGCTATTCTACAAATGGATCTCTTCCTTAAAAGGCTAATATACACCAAACTAATTACACTAGATATAAGTATTTATACTATTGAATATCAATGTTTTATGAAATAATAAAGAAGTCTAAAGGGTCTGAAGCGTAACTCAATCAATTGGTAGCAAGACACAACTTTAAGCCTTGAAAAATTAGAATAAAGATGGCTTGGTCACTTCAGAGTTATGGTTTTTTTGATCTCGACAATAATGCGATCTTTATAGTACAAGACGCTTAACCCAAACCATTGTGAAAGAACTTATCGAAAAATTTTATACGGCCTTCAATAGTTTGGATGCTGAAACCATGGTCTCATGCTATCATGATGAGATAGTTTTTGAAGACCCTGCTTTTGGAGCACTTAAAGGTGAGCGCGCCAAGAACATGTGGAGAATGCTCTGTGCCAGTCAGAAAGGAAAGGACTTTACTGTCAAGTCTTCAGACATTACAGAGGATTCTGCCTATTGGGAGGCTTTCTACACTTTTAGTAAAACAGGTAGAAAGGTTCACAATAGAATTTCGGCTCAATTCGAGTTCAAAGATGGGCTCATTATTAAGCATACCGACTTCTTCGACCTTCACCGTTGGGCAAAACAAGCGATGGGTTTTAGCGGAGCAGTTTTAGGTTGGTCAGGGTTGTTTCAAAACAAGCTCCAGAAGCAGACTAATCACTTGCTCAATAAGTTCGAAAAAAATCAAAGCTAATTTTCCACTATCGGTTCAGCCAATGATAATCTTCTTCTTTATCTTCAAACCTTAATAACTATTCAACTATGAAACGAAAAATACTTTTAGCGGCCTCTGCCCTACTTGTGCTCTTGGCTCAGTCCTTTGCACAAAGTGGCGTAGTAGACCAAATTATTAAAGAGGCCAACGAAAACTCCATGTTGGAGCAATTGGCTTATGAAGTTCTAGATAAGAACGGTCCTCGATTGGTAGGAACCCCACAAATGCAAAATGCTCACGAGTGGGCAGTTAACAAGTACAATAGCTGGGGAATTGATGCAAGAAATGAGCAATGGGGAGAATGGAAAGGTTGGGAAAGAGGCATCACCCACGTAGACCTTATCGAACCAAGAGTAAAGACTTTAGAGGCTATGCAATTAGCTTGGAGTCCCTCTTCTAATGGTATTGTAGATGCTGAAGTGACAATGATTCCTGATGTTCAGAATGAAGCTGAATTCAAAAACTGGCTAAAAACCATCAAAGGTAAGTTTGTGATGATAGATATGGCGCAGCCTACAGGTCGTCCGGATTACAATTGGGACAAGTACGGTACGGAAGCTTCTATTGCAAAGATGCAATCGGACAGAAGAGATAAATCAAGAGCTTGGGCTGAAAGAATCCGTAATACAGGTGTTAACTCTAGAGAGCTGCCAACAGTTCTTGAGGAAGCTGGAGCAGCTGGTATCCTTATTTCTAACTGGTCAAGAGGTTTTGGCGTAAACAAAATCTTTGGCGCTAGAACGACAACCATACCTACTATTGACATTGGCTTAGAAGACTATGGTACGCTTTTCCGCATGGTAGAATATGGCGATGTGCCGAAAATAAGAGTAGAAGTCACAAATAAAGACCTTGGCACTGTGCCAACTTATAATACCATGGCAGAGATGAAGAGCAGCATCAATCCTGACGAATATGTGATGATGTCTGCTCACTTCGACTCGTGGGATGGTGGAACAGGTGCAACCGACAACGGAACTGGTACTATTGTAATGATGGAAGCCATGAGAATCTTAAAGAAGGTTTATCCGAATCCAAAAAGAACCATTCTTGTAGGACTTTGGGGTAGCGAAGAGCAAGGCCTCAATGGATCAAGTTCTTTTGTTCAAGACAATCCTGATGTGGTGAAAGGTCTACAGGCATTGTTTAATCAGGACAATGGAACAGGGCGAGTAGTGAACATCAGTGGACAAGGTTTCTTACACGCTTATGAATTCATCAACAGATGGTTAGAGGCTGTACCGAGAGAAATCAGATCAGAAATTGAAACTAACTTCCCTGGTTCTCCAGGTGGTGGTGGTTCAGACTACGCTTCTTTTGTGGCAGCTGGCGCCCCTGGTTTCAGTTTAAGCTCATTAAGCTGGGATTATGGTTCTTATACTTGGCACACCAATAGAGACACTTATGATAAGATTGTTTTCGATGATGTAAGAAACAACGCTATTCTAACTGCAATCATGGTTTACATGGCTTGCGAAGATCCTGAATTCTTCCCAAGAGATCAGGCAGTTTTAGGTACTAACCCTAGAAATGGGCA
>CAYGKL010000143.1:0-5353 GCA_964350505.1 uncultured Roseivirgaceae bacterium
ACTGTCTTCTTGCCAGAAACGGCCAACATAGATGCCAGATTGAGAGAGCAAAAGGATTTACCCTCACCAGATGCATTCGAAGTTAAAAGAACAGTTTTGATTGGTTTATCTCTTCCGAAAAAGGCCATATTAGAACGTATGGCTCGGAAAGACTCTGACATAATCGATTTTGGATGTTCAAGGACCGCCAGATTACCCTCGTACTTATTATGACCAATCATTCCAATGATTGGAATCTGAGTGAGTTTTTCTATTTGTTTTCTGAATTCAACTTTATCATTCAATACTTCTCTCAGTACAAAAAAGAGTAAAGGAATCGCCAACCCTATAGCTGCGCCTACCACATAATTAAAAGGTTTATTGGGGAAAACCGCCTGCACATTACTAGCTGCCTTATCAACTATTTGAGCATTGGATTCATTCCCAGCTTTGGCAATTCCAGCTTCTGCTCTTTTTGTTTGCAAGAATTGAAACATCCCAACATATACATTGTAAACTCTTTGTATGTCACTCAACTGCCTTTGTTTTTCTGGGTAATTCTTAAAATCTTGTTCAGCTGCTTTTATATCTCTTTCTAAAATCTTCGTTTCTTCTTTATAATCTTCAATTTGCAAACGGGCATTTGTCTTAATTGAAGAAATAAGACCATTGATCTCGTTAGTTCGCTCTAAAACAATTGGATTGAAATCTGCTAAAGCACCTAATAACTTTTTCCTTTCAAAAACGAGAGTTTGTAATCTTTCAAAAGACTTAGTAAGTAACTGGTTTTCGGTAGTCATGATGGGTGGAAAAGCCTCTTGCCACTTACTACTATCTTCCAAGAAAAGTAAGTTTTGTTCTAGAGATCGAATTGATCCCTCTAAAAACCCTTTTCGCTGCTCTAGAGAGGTTAATCTATTCAGTACTGGATCACCAACATTCTCTAGATTCAAGGTTCTTTCTTCTACTTTGACTTTATCTAGCTGCTTTTCGTAAATGGATAAGGTATCATCTAAAATTCTAAGCTCTCTGTTGATGTAGGTCAAAGTCTTATCGGCCAGATCATCTTTTCTTTTTAATTCCTGTCCACGGTAGACTTCCATTAAAGTGTTGACGAAGTTGGCTCCTTTGTTTGGCTCACTATGATTAAGTTTGATTACCGCAATCGTGGTAAATTCTCTTAAATAGGATACAGAAAGTTTAGAATTCCATTCTTGAATGAGCCCTTGCCTATCTCTAAGCTTAAAAGTATAAGACTTCCCATTTAAGCTTGTAGACCTATCAAAAAATACGGTAAAACTATATGTATCAGTAAAGATAGTGCTATTCGGTTGATAGAGCTCCGAATCATTATGGCCATCATCATTAGCGAATGTCAATCTAAAATTGTTGTTTTCGTAGAAACTAATCAAAAACTCCTTATTGTATACCTGCGTATGATCCTTGTTTGGGATAATACTAAATGGCAGTGTATTATACTCCTCGATGGTTTTGATCCTGCCTTTAGAATAATATTCAACTTCAAAATCAAGAGAATCTATTGCTGCAGCCGTGACATCTTCACTTCTCAATACTTCTAATTCATTTAGGAAATTTGGTGTAAAACCACCACCAATAAACTCTCTAAAGAAGCCTGTCGCAATATTCGGATTCTCCTCTGGGATCATAATTGATCCTCTTAAAGCAAACCTCTCGGTGGTATACCTATGATAAATGAAGACAACAAGTAAGCCAATTAAACAGGCTAGAATTATTACAGGCCAATTCCTGATGACCTTAATTAAAATAAGGACAGGATCGATAGCACTTGAATTACCAGTACCCGAGTTACTCTCCTCAAAAAAATCGAATTCAGAACCTGCCATTAATTTCTCCCAATTATACTAATGATCAAGGCAGTGCTGGATATAACAGATACAATTACTGATAAATTTTGAAGAGCACTGGTTCCAACTCCTAGCTCCCTGATCTTCAAAGGTGGTACATATATAACGTCATCAGGCTGAACAAACCAGTACTCGGTTGGAATAATTGACCTTCCTGTAACATCTAGTTCATGAATTCTAACCCCTTCTGGATAATCTCTTAACAATAAAACATGTTGTCTATTCGCGTTAAGTGTTAAATCACCTGAAGTCGCAATCGCTTCAAGTAGGGTCAATTCATATTCTCGAACAACCTGTTTGCCAGGCGCACCTACTTCTCCAAAAATTGTAAAGGGTATTCCTTGAAGTTTCACACCAACTAAAATATCATTTACTCCATCTTTTTCTCTTATGGTTTCTTCAATTACATACTTCAAAGAATCTGTTGTAAGTCCTGCAGCTTTAATTCTTCCTATACCGTTAATTTCAATTTCACCATTCCTATCGATATTATACCCTGTCATGTAAGGATCATTCATGAGGTTATTACCGTTATTATTACCCCCTCCAGCTAAACCACCCATCATTGCTCTTCTTTGAAAAATAGGATAATATTCTTCAACAGCGTCAATCTCCTTACTGTAAAAGTTAATTAAAAGAATATCATTGGGTTGTAATCTATAATCGATTCGAGTAAGAGCTATTAGTGTATCATTACCTAATGCCGGGTCATCTTCTTTATTCTGAAGATACACAATCTTCTCATTCGGAATACAGCTACTGGCTAAGAGGATAACAAAAAGAAAAACCAGCAGCTTGAGGGCTAAAGGGTTTCTGTGTTCTTTATTTTTCATTCGATATCATTGTTCGCTTGCTGACCCATTTCAAAGGCAGCTTTTGCCATGGTCAGGAAATCATTCATCTTATGCAGAGGAATCATATTGGGGCCATCACTCAAGGCCTCTTCGGGCTTTGGATGCGTCTCAATAAAGAACCCATCTACACCCACTGCACCAGCAGCTCTAGCTAGGAATGGAGCAAATTGCTTTTGTCCCCCTGAACTTCCGCCCATACCACCAGGTTGTTGTACGCTATGAGTAACATCAAAAACCACAGGAGCATATTGTCTCATCACTGGAAGTGATCTCATGTCGACCACTAAATTGTGGTAGCCAAAAGAAACTCCTCTCTCTGTGAGAATCACTTTCTCATTTCCTGTTGATTTTACTTTGTTCACTGCGTACTCCATATCCTCTGGTGCCATAAACTGACCGCGCTTGATTTTCACTGTCTTACCAGTTTCTCCAGCGGCTATTAACAAGTCTGTTTGTCGGCATAAATAAGCGGGGATTTGCAATGCTTGCGCCACGTCACTCACAGGTTTAGCCTGGTAAGACTCATGAATATCAGTGACAATGGGCAACTCAAAATCACGCTTGATTTGGTCTAATACGCTTAGACCTTCATCTAACCCTACTCCCCTAAACGAATTTGCAGAAGTACGATTGGCTTTATCAAACGATGCCTTAAATATATACTGAATATCTAGGCGTAAACAAATTTCTTTGAGTGTTTCTGCTATCCTTGCACATATATCGTAGCTCTCTACAGCACATGGTCCTGAGAACAAAACCATCTTGCCTCCACCAACCTCAATACTGTCAGACAGTTGAAAGCTTTTCTCGAATTTCTTCATATCGTTAGATCACTTATTATCTCATCATATTTTTTTTGAGCTGTCAGCACAAGGTCAGCTAATTCTCTTAAGCAACCCCTACCTCCATTTGAATTCAATACCAAATGAACATGCTCTTGTACTTTGAAATGTCCATCAGCTGGGGTACAAGCTAGTCCACACTTAGTGAGAATCGGTAAATCGTTAATATCATCACCGATATAGGCCACCTCATCATCTTGAAGGCCCCACTTTTCTTTCAGCTTAACGTATTTCTTTACCTTCTCTTTGATGCCATGGTAGTGCACATCAATATTCAGCTCCTTGCAGCGGTTGCGAACTACTTCAGAATCTCTGCCAGTAATAACCCCTGTGTAAATTGAAGCCTTTTTCAAGTACTTGATAATCTGACCATCCTTCACATTGAAGTGCTTATACTCCATGCCGGAGTTATCGTAAATAATGCTGCCATCAGTTAGCACTCCATCTACATCAAAGACAATAGCTTTGATTTTTTTGGCTCTCGCCAGAATATCATCAGAATAGTTCATCGTAACAAAAGTAGAACGATTCAATCAATCAACACAACATGTACTAAGATTCAGAAATATCTCGCACAACATTTCCTATATTAATGCCCCAAATCGAGTTCTATGAAGATAGTTAAATTCGCCATTTCCTTGGTCTTAACCATTGGGGTGTTCTATGCCTTAAATAACAAATTTGGGCAAATACCTCCATTAGGTAAGTTTCTTGCCCCAAATCAGGGTGTTTGGCAAAATGAGTATTCAGAAAATGGGGATATTAATGAGTTGGCGATTAAAGGTTTATCAGCAACCGTCAAAATTCATTACGATGATCATTTAATCCCACACATTTTTGCTCAAAACAATGAGGACTTGTATCGCGCTCAAGGATATGTAACTGCTCAGAACCGATTATGGCAACTGGAGTTTCAAACACATGCCTCTGCCGGAAGGCTGGCTGAAGTTGTGGGTGAAGCGGCACTAGACTACGACAGAACCCAAAGAAGAAAAGGAATGGGTTTTGGCGCTGAAAAGGCGCTAGAAACCATGGAAAAAGATCCTGAAATCTATGGCTACCTTGAAGCTTATCGTCAAGGAGTCAATAGCTACATTTCAACCTTAAGCCCAAAAGATTACCCAGTAGAATTCAAGCTCCTAGATTACAAGCCAGAACCATGGACATTGAAAAAGACTGCACTGCTCCTGATGTATATGACAGATATGTTGGCAGGTGGCGAGTCTGATTTAGAATACACCAACTTCATCAATAAATATGGAAGAGAAAGGTTCGACTTCCTTTTTCCAGATTTCTTTGATGTGAATGACCCAATTATTCCAGCAGAAAGAGATTGGAGCGATTGGGAAGTGACTGTGCCAGAAGCCCCTGAAGGTGACTTTCCAATGGATTACATCACTGATGTAATGACCAAGCCGCATCCAGATAATGGCAGTAATAACTGGGCAGTGGGACCTAAAAAATCATATTCTGGTAATCCGATTCTGGCCAATGACCCCCACCTTCAGCTAAACCTTCCTTCCATTTGGTATATAATGCAACTGGCTACTCCTGAAAAGAACACGTTTGGTGCAACGCTGCCTGGTGCTATGGGCATTGTGATTGGTTTTAACAACGATATTTCATGGGGCGTAACCAACGCAACAAGAGATGTAAAAGACTGGTATAAAATCACTTTCAAGGACGAAGGTAAGAATGAATACTGGCATGACGACCAATGGAAGCCAACGACCAAAAGAATTGAAAAAATCGGGATCAGAGGAAGTGAAACTTATTATGACACTGTCATTTA
>CAYGKL010000143.1:5453-6630 GCA_964350505.1 uncultured Roseivirgaceae bacterium
GACTGGCAAGGATGGATTCCTCAAGAGCACAATGCCCATGTTAAAAATCCGGACAGAGGATTCGTCAGCTCTGCCAACCAGCATCCTGTAGCTGCATCATACCCCTACTATGTATTCAACGATGGCTATGAGATGTATCGCAACAGGGTCATCAATGATTTTTTCAGGTCGAAAAATAAATTCACCATACAGGACTTCAAAGACCTTCATAACAACAACTACAACCTCAAGGCGGCTGAGTTGCTTCCTCATATGATAGAAACCATGTCGAGTGAAAGCTTAAGCAGTGAAGAGAAAGAGTATCTCACAGAAGCGCGTAACTGGGACTTCTATAATAATATTGATTCCAAAGGAGCGAGCATCTGGGAAGCTTGGTGGTCTCGGTTGAGCCGAATGGTTTGGGACGAATTAGCACAAGACAGTTTAGCCATGGATAACCCATTTAGCTATCAAACCATTTATCTGTTAAAGAATTTTCCTGAAGACAAATTCATGGACAGAGTGGGGACGCCAGAGGTTGAAACAGCCAAAGATCTTTTCCTACTTTCCTTCAAGGAAGGGGTAAAAGACTTGAACAATTGGAAAGAACGCCTTGGAGATTATAATTGGGGCGATGTTAAGGCTACTTATGTGGGGCACTTGCTGCAGGGCTTACCAGCCTTTTCCAGATTCAATCTTCCCATTGGCGGCAATGGTGGCATTGTCAATGCTACTTCCAAAAACCACGGCCCTTCTTGGCGTATGATTGTAGAAATGTCTGACCCACCAAAAGCCCTTGGGGTTTATCCGGGAGGGCAGTCTGGAAACCCAGGTAGTAAATATTATGATGACCTAGTTGACATCTGGGCTGCAGGTGAATACCTGGAACTCAATTTCCTTCAATCAGCGGATGAACTTAACGGAGTAGTGTTCACCCAAACATTAAATCCTAAAAAATGAAAAACGTCTCAAATTTCATATTAACCCTCATTTTAGGCATCATCTTATCCATGATTTTACCTTGGTGGGCTGTAATGCTTGCTGCATTTTTGAGCGGTGCAATCGTTCGCTTACGAAATGTTGCCACCTTCTTTGTTCCCTTCTTAGCAATAGCCTTATTTTGGATTGTGAATGCTTGGTTATTGTCAAGCGCGAACGACTTCATTTTAGCCGAAAAAATTGCGGTGCTCCTTCCACT
>CAYGKL010000144.1:0-6569 GCA_964350505.1 uncultured Roseivirgaceae bacterium
CTCGTTTGAGACGGGCGGGCATTGGCGACAATGTCCGCTTTTTTTGTTGGTAACGTTTAGTATATGAAGCGAGCCAGCCGATAGACGGTTATGATTTCATATACAGTGTTGTAGTTTTTATTATTCCACTTCTGCTATTAGTTCTAACAGCGGGGTGATTACTCTAAACTTGACTTGGTTAAAATAAAAACTGAACTCCTCTTTTTCGCCTTTGATTGTGTCACTTAATGAAGCTGCACTTGCTTCATGAAATTTGTATTGATCATCAATTAGTTTTAAAAAGTTCAAGGGGACTTTTTTAGCACTGAAAACCATTGTGAGTAATTCAAGGAATTCTTGAGATTCTATATCTATTTCGTTCGAATGATACTCTAGTAGGTGGTAGATGTCATAAAAATCTCTAGGTCTAGGAGAGTTTGTATTACTGTGAATAATAGTTTTGTATTCCTCAGTTTGTTGACAGAGAGCTCTTAATTTTTCTGCAATGATTAATCGTTTAGGATATACGTAAATGACAGTATCGTCAAGTGTCTTTTTTTCTTTATCATTTTGGCAGTATTCAAACATTGATATATCAATAGTGAATACAGGAGAACTATTGTCTTTTACAATTTCTGCTTTATTCGATATTGCTTGTTCGTCTAGTGTGGGATCGTAGTTGTTATTATGAACAATTTTAAAGGATACTTCGTAACCTCCCCAGAATGATATTAAATCATCTCTCTTAGTTTTAGGTTTTTCTTTGAATTTATAACCAACTAAGATGTATTCTATGGCTGAAAAGGATTTTGTTAAACTCTTTTCTATCAAGTTTTTTATTTCTTCTTTGGATTCTCCTAGTTCTCCCTCCATTGAGTAGTCAATGTCTTTGGAACCTCTTCCGTCCAATTGGTGGCCATAATAAATTGCATTCCCACCTTTTAAAACTAGAAGTTCTAGTAATATTGGATCGGATGCTAACCCTTTTATTACGGTCTTTTTTATTAACTCTATATTTTTTGAGACAGGTGAAGTCATTATTTCATTCCTTTTGGTATGTAAAGTTTCCATTCTTTGTTAAAATCCATTTCCTTAATTCCATGTGAGAGGTAAAAATTCCATTTTCTTTCTTTTTGATTTAAAAGAGAGATGGTTTGAGAAGGATAACCACAAATTGTTAAATAGTACCCAAGTCTTTGGTGGTACGGGTATAGATAATTTAGTTCATCGAGATATGTTATGAGTTTCGAGATCGAAACTTTCAGTTTGGCTGTCTCAAAAGCTTTTTTTACTTCCCAGACACCTCCGCAATATTCAGGTTTGATTAGCGCGTCTAATAATGTCATTTCTAGGTTAGTAACCTTGAAGTTATTTGTAGTAGAATGTACTAGGTGATTACCGCTATTGTATACGCCTAGGGTGAAGACTATTCTAAGATCAGGATTTGTTGATATTTTGCCAATTTTTGAGGTTTTTCTCGGTTCTTTTGAGAATGCTTTGTCAATAGAGATTTGTTTTTCAATAAAGCCAACAGAAGATTTGTTTGTTGGTTCTCTAAGATATATTGTGGTAGGAGATTGTTCAGTTAGATTGTGATAAACTAAAGCAGAATAGAAGGATAAGTGTTGGTTAGGGAATAGATAGAATAATGCAGTATCACTTGTTACATGAGGTTTTGAGTAGATTTTTTTGTTGCTGTAATGAGAAGGTAGGGTTATTTTATGTTCTACTATAATATCATTCTCAATAAGAGTTTCTATGAATAATTCTAGGTTTGTTTTGGAGCCTAAATCAAGCTCGTTTTTTAGAGATAAGAGTATATGATACAGATTGTCCCGAAGGAAGGTTTCTTCAACCAGTGTTTTAGAAAAGTATGTTTTGATTTCGGGTACTACTAAATCTATCTTTCTTTTTCTTCCCATTGTACAAAGTATATATACTTTGTACAAAGATAATGTTTTTTGAAGACAAAGTCAAGGGATGTGATTGTATAGGGGGGGTGAAACCTAATTAATACTAATGTATATATACATTAGTATATACGAAGTTATAGTTTTTTTGTTGCAAAATCAAGGTGTCAATTTTTTTTTGAGGGATAAACTACAACGGTCTGGCTATGCGTAGTGCGGGATTGAAAAGCGATAGTTTTCAAATGAGCACGGTCGGTAGTCAAAGCTGTGGTTTAAGTTAATCTTCATTTTTGTAAACGCAAAAGCGCAGCTTTGGCGAGGTAGATGCACTAAAGCTTTGGTACCTCCATTAGCCGCATTGCGTATAGGTTATGTTACCTGCTGCTATTTAATTTCTACAGTCATATCAGATTTTGATACAACCTCAGAGCTTATTCTTAATTGATTTACTAAGACTGTTAATTCCATTGTCAGATTTGATTCATACTTAGTAATAAACTCTTTTGAAATACTGTATTGTGAAAGACCAGTTCCTTGTCCTGAAGCAGTAATAGATGAACCCTCTACATCCATGTTTAATTCTACATTTTGAACAATATCAAATGTTGCCAAATCATTTTTGATCTCTTTGAGTAGATATTTTGTATTAATTACTACTTGGATATTTTGTACACCAGCAACAGGGATTGTCATTGGTAATGTTTGATTAAAGGTATCACCAGGTTTTAATGGGTAGTCTGGGAATTTGATTTGCTCTTGAACACTTTCAAGTGTAGAGGTTAAAGTGTTTTTCAAAGCGTCATTGACATCTTTTCCAATTATAGTATCAACTTTAAACATATTATTTGAATGATATTTCCCCTCTATGCGCATTCCATCTAAAGGGCTGTCTTTTTGAGTTGATTGACCGTTTTGTGTTTGTTTACTTACAACTTTTGAATAGGTCATTACGGCATCAAATGAGCCATCAGATAATAGTTCTTCTGTTCTGATACTAGATATAACAGAGTTAGAGCCTTCTACCAGAATCGGGTTTTGAACTCCATTTGCTTTAAGGTTCTCTAGCATTTCGCTAGGGCCATCAAATTTCACCTCAGATTTAGATGAAGTAAGCATCGTGGTTACATATTCGGTGTTCGGTAGAAATTTTCTTTTAAACAATACTTCTTTTTGAGATTGTCCGAATGCGTTAAAGCATATGATTGTGAGTACTAAGTAGTATGGTTTCATTTGTGTTGCAGGTAACATTATATATGAGCCACTCCAATGTCGTTTATATTTCATGTAGATTGTTAAAAATTCCTTATAGCATGCTAAATAGGTTGGCTATAAGGAAGTTTAATCATTATGAAAAGCACAGTGTTTGAAAAGCATGGCGTGTTTTTTCTTCCCAAGAAAGCGGATTGGAGGGAGATTTGCAACCCCTAAATCCCCTGAAGCTCGCCTGCCGGTAGGCAGGAGTGCTTTACTTCATCAGTTCTTGAGGCTTCATAGCTCACCCTTTTGGGCTTGGGTAGAAATTACCTTGATAAGCGTAACGAGACATCTAATTCCCCTAACCTTCTTTTCAGAAACACAGAATCCTCCGCCTTTCAGGCACCTCCTTTACAAAGGAGGAAAGGTTCGTGCAAATAGCGGAGATAAGGCTATCTGAGCCAGAGCTACTTTAAGATATTTAGTCTTAAGCCATAACCTGCTGCTTCAAATAAGAGAGTTCTATATTGATTTCAGCAGCAATGGTCTCTAGTGTTTCAGTGATCTTCTGATTATTGTCTATTGGCATTTTGCTTTTTAAAATCATCGACCTACTCAATTCAAATACACTGTTTTGAAGATTCACCAAAATAGGGTTGAGGTTAACTTTCTTAAATAGTTTTATGGTTTGCAATATTTCATCGAGAACCTTTTGATTGGAATTGTCCTTCAAAAAAACCTGAAACATCTCATCCAACTTATCATTAAGCTTGGCATTCAGCAAGTCTTCATTTAAATTGATCTTCCATTTAATGACTTCATCACACAATTCATCCATTTTTTGAATACTGAAATGTATGTTAGAAAGTAAATCTTTGAACTCAATATTGATCACATCCTCTATATTCTGCTTTAAAGTAGGAGGGATCTGAAGGTTTTCGACATTCATTACATTGAGGATGTTATAGTTGCGATCGTAAATTTTACGATACGAATCGTAGGCAAGTTCTTCACTCTGAGCTAAATACTGATTCACTAGCTTCATCTGCTCGTCCTTAAACATGCCGAAGAAAGAGAATGTATGCGCTTTAAATCCTTCTTTGATGATGTCAACTACTTGGGCGATGTTACTCTGCGAAAATGCTTTGTTTAAAGCTGTTTCAATCGGTTCAAATTCTTTGGTAGAAAGTCTTTTAGATGTTCCACCAATGAGGTGATGTTGACCGAGGTAGAGTACCACAAAGCTGAATTCTTTGTTGCTTGTTGTTACCTTAGATTTTACCTGAGTTGTGCCGTAAGCTAATTTTTGCATACCAGCACTCTTTCTCTCAAAGTAGATACTGTTACAGTCATAGTTGAGTACAGTTAAACTCTGAGGGTTATCTGCAAATAATGAAGCCACTGCGTAGTGCATTCCAACTTGTGTCAAAGACAATTGGTAAGGCTTAATGTTTTTCAGGTAGATGTCTTTACCTGTTCCTTCACTGGTAACATTACTTTCAGCTCTTTCTAAATCTTCTAGGAATTTGTCTTCGAACCTTTTATTCGATTCACTTTCGCCTAATTGAATAGCACGGCAAGCGTATTGTAGTATTTGTAATGTTTCTAAACCTGAAATATCATTGAAAAACCAACCACAACTGGTGTACATGAGCATGGCGTTGCGCTGCATTTCGAGCATACGCATTACATGAGTACGGTCGTCATCGCTTAGTTTTTTCTCAATATATTTTCTTAAGAACTTGTTGAGGTTAGGCTTTGAACGATCTAGAATAACTTCAATGTAATCATTCCTCATAGCCCATGGGTCAGCAACGAATTTTGCCATTCCTTGCTCAAAAATCTCGTTCATGGTATCTCGAGCATTGTCTAAAGCAGTTCTGAGTGGTTCTCTCCATTTCTGATTCCAATGGCCTTCTCCACCTGTATGACATCCGCAATTAGATCTCCATCTCTCTACACCATGTACGCAACTCCAAGAACTGTTTTCATGGATTTCCACCTCATATTCAGGCTCGAAGAGTGATAGATATTGGCCATAATTGGTGAGTTTAGTAAGGTTGTTTTCTTCTATATACCTGAGGCAATATGCCAGTGCCATGTCACCATTTTTATGGTGATGGCCATAGCTTTCTCCATCTGTGGCAATATGAACGAATTCTCTTTCTCCATTTCCTCGGTACCCCTCCATTAAATCATGAGCAAAGGCTTTTCCATTATCAAGAACACCTTTAAAGGCCACGTTTTGAGATCTTTCTCCATCATAAAAGAAGAGAGCTATGCTTTCACCATTTGGTAGATTGTATTTGTAGTGTTTGTTGGGGTCTATTCCTTCAATCCAATCTTCAGTACCAATCTTTCTATACCTCGCAGCTTGACGTGGGGCTAGCAGTGAGAATTTGATGTCGTGCTTGGCCATCAGTTCTAAAGTTTCCGTATCTACGGCTGCTTCACCTAGCCACATTCCTTCAGGCTGTCTACCAAATCGTTCCTTAAAGTCAGCAATTCCCCAAATGATCTGGGTCTCTTTGTCTCTGGTATTAGCCAAAGGCATAATGAGGTGATTGTAGACTTGTGCCATTGCAGAGCCATGACCACCGAAGTTCTTCAAGCTTTCCTTATCTGAATCTAGTACCGCTTGATACGTGATGGGTGCATGCTGCTCCATCCATGAAAGCAGTGTTGGACCGAAGTTGAAACTGATTTTTGAATAGTTGTTAACTATATCAATGATCTTCTGATTGTCGTTGAGGACTCGAGAGAATGCATTTGGATAGTAGCACTCTCTTGTAATTCTTTCGTTCCAATCGTGATATGGAAATGCACTTGGTTGAATTTCTATTTTTTCAAGCCATGCATTTTCCCTTGGGGGCTGATAAAAGTGCCCATGAATACATAAATATTTCTCCATGTAGTTTAAAACCTACTTCTTAGCCTTTGCCTTAGCCGCAGTTTTTTTGACTGGCTTAGCTGGCACTTGTTTGAAAATGATTACTGACAAAGGAGGTAAGGTAATCTCCAATGAATTTGGTCTTCCATGATGAGGTTGTGCCTCCGATTTGATCTCTCCTGAATTTATAATTCCACTGCCCCAGAATTCTTTGTTATCTGAGTTAAATACCTCTTTCCATGTGCCACCGTTGATCCCAATTCTATATTTCTCGCGAACAACAGGTGTGAAATTACAGATAACCGCTAGGTTGTCGGCTTCACTTTTTCCTTTTCTAATGTAGCTCAAAACAGAATTCTGATGGTCGTTGAGTTCAATCCATTCAAAACCTTCTGCCGTAAACCCATTCTCATAAAGAGCTGGTTCACTTTTATAAAACTCATTGATGGCTTTGGTTAAAGCTTTCATCCCTTTATGTGGGGCGAAATTTAGTAAATGCCAGTCAATGGAGTTGTCATGTTTCCATTCTGTGGTCTGTCCAATTTCTCCACCCATGAAAACCAATTTGGTACCTGGGTGAGTATACATGTACCCGA
>CAYGKL010000145.1:0-6467 GCA_964350505.1 uncultured Roseivirgaceae bacterium
CTCGACAATGCTGTTCAAGGTGGCTTTACAGTAGACGTGAGCACAGCAGACGGTACTGCCTTGGCTGCTAGCGACTATACAGCAATTGCAGGTAAAACCTTAACCTTTACAGGAACAGCAGGAGAGGCACAAATCTTTACGGTGATACCAACTAACGATGCAATAGAAGAGGCTGCCGAAACCTTGACGGTAAGCATGTCGGGACTTTCAGCCACTACATTGGCAGTAACCATCAGCGACAATGCAATCATCACCATTAATGACGATGATGACAATACCGCGCCTACCGGTTACAGTGTAACCTTCGATGATGTGTTGATCAACTCATTAGAACAAGCTACAAGCAAGTTCACTTTTGCAGGAGCAGAAATAGGGACAACCTTCAATTATACAGTAAGTTCCTCGGGAGGAGGTACCAACGTAACAGGAACAGGAACGATAGTAACATCTACAGATCAAATCACATTGGCCGACCTATCAGGACTGGCAGATGGCACATTGACTTTATCAGTAACCTTGACTGATGCGAGTAGCAATGCAGGTGGAGCGCAAACAGCTACCACGGTACACAAAGCAGTGATAGCAGCACCAACATTGAGTCCAGAAGATAACGCGACCGACATCTTGCCAAATGCTAATTTGGTGTTGACTTTCTCAGAGAACATCAATAAAGGCACCGGCAACATCACTATCAAGCAAAGCAGTGATGATACTGTTCTTGAGACTATTGATGTCACTAGTGCTAAGGTGACTATAAACGGCAGTGTTGTAACTATCAATCCAGACAATGCCATCTTACCTCCTGCCACGGAATTCTATGTGATGGTAGATGCAGGAACCTTTACGGATGATGCTGGAAACAGCTACAAAGGCATTAATAACAACACAAGTTGGACCTTTACTACAGTTGCTGCTTCGGTAGTGACCAGTGTAGATGCACCAGCTGCACGTACCCATGCTATTGGAGAAACGCTTGACTTCACGGTGAACTTTAGTTTGCCAGTGTCTATAACAGGTGCGCCTACACTTTCATTGACATTGGGTACCTCAACAGTACCAGCCATATTGAATGGCAGAGTGAGCAATAGTAATTCAGCTACCTTCAGGTACACAATTCTTGAAGATGACTTAGCTACAAATGGAATCTCTACAGGGTCCTCAATTAGTTTAAATGGAGCCACTATCAAGGATGCATTCGGTACTGATGCCATACTCACTTTGAACAATGTCGCTAGCACAACAGTAGTTCTCGTAGATGGAGTCAAGCCAACCCCAACAATAACGGCAAATGCAGGTGCATTGACTAATACAGCTTTTACAGCCACCTTCACTTATGATGAGGCTGTGACAGGATTTGAGGTAAACGACATTACTGTAACTAACGGAACGGCTAGCAACTTCACTAATGTAACGGCAGGGTCAGTGTGGACTGCAACGATTACCCCAACAGCAGATGGAACAACAGCGGTAACGCTGAACGCCAACATTGCAAATGATGCTGCGGGTAATGATAGCAAAGCAGGGAATACAGTAAGTACTACCTTCGATGGCACAGCACCAACGGTGACCAGTATCACAAGGGCAGAAGCTGATCAGATTCCAACAGGAACGGCAAGCAGAAACTTCACAGTTATTTTCAGCGAAAATGTGACTGGAGTAGATGCTGCTGACTTTGAGTTAGTGACTACAGGAACTGCAACAGCCAGTATCAATTCAGTAACAGCAACCGATGCTAAAACCTACACAGTCAATATGAATAGTGTCACTGGAGAAGGCACAATTGGGCTGAACGCCAAGGCAGGCAGCAACATTGTAGATGCAGCTACTAATGCATTAGCCGCAGCCTTTACTGGACAGGTCTACACCACCAACTTTGCGCCAACAGATATCACTTTGAGTGCAACCAGCATTCAGGAGAACAATGCGGTAGGCGCAGAGATAGGAACCATTACAACGACTGATGCCGATGGTGGCGATAGTTTTACCTACGGACTAGTAGCAGGAACAGGAGATACTGACAATGCGAGTTTCACGATCAATGGAGATAAGCTCTTAGCTGATGAAGTATTTGACTTTGAAACAAAAGCGACCTACAGCATTCGAGTAAGAACTACAGACAACTTTGGGGGTAGTTATGAGGAAGTGATTACTATTACTATCACTAATCAGCCAGAAGCCATTATAGTGGTAGAAGGAGATGGAGCGTTTGAACAAACAATACTAGGGCTGTCAAGCACCAAGAATTGGACGATTACCAACAATGGAGACGCTGCTACAGAAGTAAGGGTGATAAGTTCAGCCCAAGGCTTCAGCATTAATCCAGGGTCTGTTCAACTTAATCCTGGTGAAACTAAACAGATTATAGCAGTCTTCAGGCCAACAGAAGCCAGGTTATATGATGGGCTTGTGGTATTCAACTTCGATATCACGAGTAACATTCAGGACAATGTGATTGAAGTAGGCTTAACTGGTGAAGGAGTAATCGTAACTGGCACAGACAATGGCCAGATCGATGAAGAGCAGATCGTTCTGTATCCAAATCCTGCGAACGACTATATCACTATTGACTTGAGCGAATTGAATGGTATGCCAGTAGATATCCAAGTGATCAATCCAACAGGCATAAGTAAGTTTGAAAAAGAAGGATATGACAAACCTGAACTCAGATTAGATGTGACAAGCTATGAAAGCGGATTGTACATCATTCAGTTCAGCAATGAGAAGTCGCTGGTGAGGAAGAAAATACTAATCAAGAAATAGAGTGCTAACTACAGATAATAAAGAAAGATGAAAATCAATAAAATATATACCCTCATGATTCTTGCAGCCATTATTATGATGGGTTGTAATAATGACGACCCACTGGCGCCAACTTTAAATGAATTGGCCTATGAGAAGTTAGCAGGGCAATGGTCAATCGCTCAGTTTGGGAGTATCAAAGTAGACGGAGCCGATGTAAGCGCTAACTATCCAGGGTTCAGTTTATCATTCACAGAGGGTGGCTATACTACCACCAACGGAGGAGATCTGTTTAGTGCCTCAGGCACTTGGGAATGGTTGGGCGAAGAAGGCAATCAAGTAGCCTTGGACGATGGAAAGGAAATAACTCTAACGAGTCTGACCTTGAGCCGATTTGTCTTCACATTTACCAAATCGGATGGCCCAGTTAGGGCAGGTATAGCTGGAAATTATGTGGTTACTGTAACCAGATAACGGGAATTCAAAGATAATTGAATAAAGAGGCAACTTTTCGAGTTGCCTCTTTATTTAGCGGCAGGATTGTTGTTTTTTTGCTTCTAGAACTGTGAAATATGTAATAACAGTTAAGTATGAATCACGTTAATTCGTGTAACGAATCAAAACTTATATGAGAAAAGCAGTAGTGATTTTTAGTTTATTTTTTGTTGGCATAATTGGCGTCAACGCCCAAGAACTTGGTGTAAGATTTGGCAACGTAACTGGTGGAGATGTAGCCATTGATGCAGTCTTTTCAGCTGGAGAGTTCAGTAGAATCCATGCAGATGTTTCCTTCGGAAATGATTTGGTTGGAATAGATGCCCTTTGGGATTTTCTATACAGGCCATTTGAGGCTGAAGGTGAAACATTTTTCTGGTATGTTGGAGCAGGACCTTTTCTTGGAATTGGCGATGATTTTACCCTTGGTGTTGCTGGTGAAATTGGTATAGAATACCATTTTAGTGGGGCACCTTTAGCACTAGGTTTAGACTGGCGACCAGGCCTTAGAATTATTGATAATACAGACTTCTCGGTTCAAGGCTTTGGTCTGAACCTTAGGTATGTGTTTAGTAGATGATCTGAAGTCATTAAAGAGAATCAAAGCCCTAAGTCGTTTGACTTGGGCTTTTTTGTTGGGGTACCAGCCTCTTATTTCTTATTAAGACGATAATAGCGATTAGAATGAGGACCAATGAAAAGTATAGGAAAGCTCCTCTTATAGAAGTGAGGTTTACCAATGGTTGAAAGAAAAGTGGTGAAGCAAATTGCCCAAGGAAAATAAAGGTAGTTAACAAGCCGAGTACTTTACCTCTGTTTTGTTGCGAAGCCAAACTAACCAAGCATAAGTTTGAATTAGGCATTAATAGTCCAGCCCCAAGTCCGGAAATAAACAAACCTGGAAAGGTCATTGCATAACTGTTAGCTGTTGAAATTAGGAGGTAGCCAATGCCCATAAATAGGAAGGTAAGTCCATAAATTTGATAGTGTGTCAGCCTCTTTTTGATTTTAGGGTATTGAAAAGACATAATTCCGCCAACAAGCATTACCACAGCAATAGCCAATCCAGTAGCAGTGTTGCCTACACTAGAGATCTCCTGCATAAGGAATGGAATCTGAACAGGCATGAGGTAAAAGGTAACCATTCCGAAAAACGAAACGAAATATATCGTCCATGCGATTTTAGGGATCTTAATATCGCTGGCTAATGTGTTCTTCTCACTTTCAGGTTGTTTAATTGGCTCCTTCAAAAAGAGTAATACCATGGGAGCAGCCAACAATGCCAAAAGATAAATTGCAAAAGGATACCTCCAACTAATATCTGCTAAAAAGCCCCCAAAGCTTATGAACAGAGTGCCAGATAATGCCATTATTCCAGCTTGAACACCAAGAAAGGATTGCCTTTCTTCACCTTCATAATAATCGCCAATAAGAGCTACAGCTGTTGTCATGATTCCTCCTACTGCAAATCCTAGAAATACCCGACCAATGATTATTTCAATCAACGTATTCAAGTAAAGACCAGAACTTCCTGCAACAGCGTATAGTACAAGCATAAAAGCCAAAAGCTTTATCCTTCCAAACTTATCAATGAACCAACCAGAAAGCGGGGAGGTAAGTGCTATGAATAACCCCGGTATAGTAAGCACCAGTTTCACTAGGGTTTCAGCAGCTGGGTTATCAGGAAAGGCCTTGGTCATTTCTGGGAGGGAAGGAGCAATAGTTGCTCCGGCCATCACCGTCATCATACTGCAAAAAAGGATGGTGATTTTAACTAAACGAGGATTCTTCAAAGTACTGTTTTTAACTTTGAATGAAAAGTCCAATTCTCACAACAAAGTTCAATGGTTAACGATATTTAGACATACAGCCATGCCCAATAAATCAAGAAGAATTGAAGCGGTAGCCTGAATAATAATGCGGCTCTGTACCACTTTCTTTTCCCTTTATAAGAAGTAAGCATATAGATATTGGCTGGGAACACGCCAATAAGGGTGATTATGATCCCCCAAGCTCCAATACTTTGAGTACTTGGAAAAAGAAGCATCGCTCCAAAAACAGACTCACATATTCCACTGATGTAAACCAGTGGCAAGTGATAAGGAAGGAATGGAGGCATGATTTTGAGGTATACTTTAGGCTTTACAAAGTGCATGATGCCAGCTAAGATATACATGCCACCCATGATGTAAATATCTGCTTCCATTACTTTAACACTTCCTTTAAGCTTCCTCTATTTTTAATCAGCTTAGGGATGTCCTCAACTTTTGGGTTGAGGGCTAGTATTTCTCCTTCTGGGCTCATTAAATAATAAAATGGTAGGAAAACAACCCCTAATTGTTTTAAAAACGCATTATCGAATTCCCCTTCCGCATAAGCTGTTTTCCAAGGTAGTGGATTTTTTGTTAAGTAGTTTTGAGCTCTTTCTAAGGTAGGATCAATGGATACTGCTAAGATTTCAAGCTCTCCATCAAGCTCTTTGTAGATCGGCTTTAATTTTTCGAAAGCCTGAAGGCAAGGGCCACACCATGTAGCCCACACGTCTATCAATAAATACTGATCAGGGAAACTTTCTTGGGTGTATATTTCTCCTTCGAATCCCTCGAATGAGAAGTCCGGAAAAGAGTCTCCTGGATTGATTCTTTCTTGTCGATCTAAAGCTGTCTTGACAGATTCAAATTCCAAAGGATCGATTAACGTAGTATCAATAGTGCTTAATAACTGATTGGCTTGTCCGATGGTGATGTAGTCACTAGTGATCACTTCAGAAGTTATTTCAATAATAAAATCATGTCTAGGATGAATCTTTGTGATTGAATCCATGTAAAGAAACATTCCATTACTTCTGAGTTGTTCCTCATCTTCCATTATTTCTCCTAGCTCAGCGATTACTTGCTCGATCAGGCCATTGGCCGGACTATAAACATCAGAAAGTCTAATAAATGGTTCTGCATAAAATGTGCTTACATAAACGCTGTCATTATCTAAATAAAAAGGAGCAGCATAGATTCCTGTCGCTTTATTGGTAATAGATGCTTCAACCACCCTGTCAACATTGCCTTCAAAAAAGAATTTACCATCCTCTATTAAGGTGCTATCAACAAAGTCTTTATACCTGAGAAAAACATAGCCTTCATAATTTTCAATCTCACCATAAATCTCATATTTCGGCTCTTGAGTGCAGCTTGACACTAATAGGAGTAAAATGAGAATTGTTATGTGCTTTTTCATAG
>CAYGKL010000146.1:0-6163 GCA_964350505.1 uncultured Roseivirgaceae bacterium
TTTTTGTTCTAAGAGTCGCAATTTGAGGCTAAGACAAGGTTGGTTGATAGGCATAAAAAAAGGAGCCGTAGCTCCTTTTGGTTTTAAATCCTTACCCCTCTGTATCTCCCCTAAGAGGGGAGAAGTTGAGATCACTAAATATTTGGGGTCTGAAGTCTAGCCTCTGATTCCTAATATTTCGCTGGTGTGCCTGCTGGTGGCAAGCTCTTTTCGATAAACTGTCTGATGTCTTCATTGGCATTGGTCAGGTCTTCTGCACGTAAGTACATCATATGCCCACTGCGATAGCCTTTAAAGCTCAATCTGTCTTTTAGTTTACCACTTGGGTCCATGTGCCACATATTGTATTTGGCATTGTAATAAGTAGTGGCACCATCGAAATAGCCAGACTGAGTCATTACATGTAAATAGGGGTTCATAGCCATAGCAGCGCGTAAATCCTCTCCTGTGTTGTCTCCGCTTCGATCCCAAGGGTTCACAGGGCCGAACATGTTATATTTAATGTCAGTCTTGTAATTCAATACATTGGGGAAGTAGTAGTTAATAGCAGGAGTGAAGCTGTGCAACCAAGAAGTCAATTCAGAGTTGAAGTCAGGACTCATGCCTGCATCCATTCTGTCGATGCCCTTGTAGCGAGAATCTAAACGGCCAACGGTAGTTCCTTCATGACGAAGCAAATCCTTCCAGAAGAAATTCTCTGGGACATCTAAGTTGTGATCTCTGATAACTTTTTCATCCAGACCTGAGTAACGCGCAAAATTCTTGATGGCATCGTTTTTCTCAGTATCCGTAATCCAAGCACCTTTGGCTATGGCAGGCAATAGTTTGTTCTGAGTATAAGCTTCTGATTCAGCCAAAACATCTAACAAATCTTTGCTTTGCAAATCAGGTGGCAATTGCTTGTGATACCAAGCAGCGGCTGTAAAGTATGGCAATCTGTTGGCCATTTCAACTGGGCCGCTTCTGTCAATTCCTAGCTCGGTAGGAGAGACTAGAATCACACCATTCAGGTACATCCAATGCGTGTTTTGTAGTCTGTAAGCCAAACCAGAAACTCGAGTTGTTCCATAGCTTTCTCCAATAAGGTACTTAGGAGAATTCCATCGATTCGCTCTTGTTACGAAGGTATTTACCCATTCGCCTAAGTAATTGATGTCTTGGTTCACACCGAAGAATTGTCTTCTGTCTGCTTCTGGGTCTACAATTCTTGAGTAACCAGTATTCACTGGGTTTACGAACACGATATCGGCTACATCTAAGATAGAGTTGGGGTTGTCTTTAATGCCATAAGGCTGAACAGGATAACCTTCATCGTCAATCTTCAAGATTTTAGGCCCAGTGTAGGCAATGTGCATCCAAACAGAAGCCGAACCTGGGCCGCCATTAAAGCTGATGACCAATGGTCTTCTGTCCTTATTGCTTACATCTGTTCTTTCATAGTAGGTGTAGAATAGGGTAGCAATCGGCTTTCCATCTTCATCCCAAACAGGCTGCGTACCTGCTGTAGCCTTGTAAGGCACTTTTTTCCCCTTTATAGTTACTTCGTGGTTGGTCACCACTGCAGACTCAACTGGGATATGTCTCTCTGAATTCTGTGCATATGCACCGAACACGAACAGCATCATCAGTGCTGCTTTCCATAGTTTAGTTATTCTCATTTCAGTATAGTTTTACTTTGCTGTATATCTGTTTTCTCTCTTCAAGCCTCTATTCACCTGAGACATTGCGGTTTTCAAAACCTGATCAGTTTCTACCTTCAGCTTAGGTAGCATTGACATGAAGTAGTCATATTGTGCTTTCTGATCGCCTGTCCATGGGCCGATCCAGCCATTCGTTTCAAAGTAAAGTGATCTTACACGGCTCAATAGTTCGCCATATCTGCCATTAAGGTCGTTGATCGGTTTGGCAGCTTCTTTATTGTAAGATACCTTATCTCTATCTAGTTTATCCAGATGCCATCCCATTTCTTGGGCAGGAAGCATTCCGTCAACAACCATTTCATAGAGCTTTCCGATTTTATATCGTGAGGCTTGCCACTCTTTCTGAACATTAATGCTAACATCAAGTCTTGGGTCGTTTTTCACTCTGAAAGTCTGCTCAATTACTTTGTCTCCAAAAGTAAGTTTAGCCACATATACTCCAGGCAATACCGCAGGTCCATTCAAGCCAAAGCTTCTACCTCTTCGGTTGCTATTTGGATCAGTGTTCATTGACTTAAAGTCAGGGCCACTGAAATTCCAATAGGCACGGTGGATTCCCGCCTTACCGTCAGTATTCAACTCCGCAAGTTCATTACCATCTGTGTCGTGAATTGTAAGCTTCAATTGCTTGCTGTCTACCGAATCTCTGACATAATAGTCTATGGCAGCGCCAACTCTTGGGTTTTCACCTCTATAGTACATATCGCCAGTATGAGCACCGCCAATGTTACGATTGATCATTTCGGCATCGGCAATGCTGAACAATGCAAATCTCTCTCTCCATTGATCACCAATTTCTTGAAGTGGGCTGATGTTATCTAGAATCCAAACCCCTCTACCGTGAGTTGCTAAGATCAAATCATTATCTCTTGGGTGAATCACAAGGTCATTGAAAGGAAGTGTTGGCATATTGTTTTTCAATTCCACCCAATTTGTTCCTGAGTTAAAGCTCACGAACAGGCCTAATTCAGTACCCAAATAAAGCACCTTCGGGTTCTTAGGGTCTTCTCTTAAAGTTCTAGCCACTCGGTGGTCTGGTAAATCGCCAGCCACAGACTCCCATGTTTTACCACCATTTGTAGTTCGGTATACATAGTTGTTGAAGTCATTGTTTCTGTAATTGTTGATGGCAACGTAGGCAGTTCCTGCTGCATGAGAAGATACTTCAAAAGTATTCACCCAAGCATCAGCAGCAAGCCCAGGAAGTTTGCTGGTAACATTAGTCCATGTCTTTCCATCATCTTCAGATACTTGCACTAAGCCATCATCAGTACCAACGTATAAATGGCCTTGGATGAATTTATCTTCGGCAATGGCAGTCAAAGTAGGGTAGTAAGGAATTCCATCGTCCAAAGAGTGTGTAGAAGTATCTGCTCTTTGCCCCATGATGGTCAAATCTCTTCTGTTTACTCTGGTAGTGAGATTGCCGAGCGTTTCCCAAGTGGCGCCACCATCTTTACTTTTCCAGAGTTGGTTAGTTCCTGAATAAACTGTGTTTGGATCGTGATGACTTAAGAAGAATGGGCCATCCCAGTTGGCAGGTGCCATGGCATTGCCCAATTCCGGTTCTGGAGTTCCAGGTCCCCAAGCATCCCAATTTCTTCTTGCGCTAATGTTTCCTCTAGGATCACCCGGACGAATAGATTGTCTTTGTCCGTTTTTCATATTCACACGCGAAAGGCCAAGGTATTGAGATTCGGTATATACCATGTCCTCATCTGTGAGGTGGGGCAGGTTAAGGAAACCATCACCACCTCCTAATTTCTTCCAGTCTTCATTGAGAATTCCATCATTTCTGTAGGTTTCAGAGGGACCGACCCAACTACCATTGTCTTGTAATCCGCCATAGACGTTGTAAGGCTTAGCCATGTCAACAGCCACTCTATAGTATTGAGAAACAGGGAGGTTATTGATGAAGAGCCAAGTTTGGCCTCTATCGTAGGAGATTCCCAAACCGCCATCATCGCCTTTCATTACATGGCGAGAGTCTTTTGGGTTGACCCAGAATATTCTGTCGTCACCGTGTAGTGATTGTCTCGCAGGACGGAAGGTTCGGCCTGAATCACTAGAATAACTGTATTGATTCATCATGTAAATTCTAGAAGCATCACTAGGGTCAACCAAAGGTTGACTAGCATACATTGGGCGAGGATTCCAATCGCTCATGAACTCCCAAGTTTCTCCCTTGTCTTTAGAGCGATAAAGGCCTGCTCTTCTTTCATTATATGCCGTTGAGGCATTGTATTGATAACCTTGTTCTACTGAGGCATAAACAATATTGGGATCAGCTCTGAAGATGGAAATACCTATTCTTCCATAGTTGCCTTCTGGTAAACCAGTTCTTAATTCTTTCCACGTTTTACCTCCATCGGTAGATTTGTGTAAGCCAGAACCTGCACCACCACCATCGAAACCGAAAGGCGTTCTTCTGCGCTGATAAGTGGCAGCATAAACGATTTCAGGGTTTTGAGGGTCGAGGGCTACATCAACAACTCCAGTATCATCATTTACATAAATGATGCGTTCCCAAGTTTTGCCACCATCGACTGATTTATAAAGGCCTCTTTCATTATTCGGTCCCCACAAGTGTCCCATAGCGGCCACGTAAAGCACTTCTGTGTTGGTTGGGTGAAGGGCGATTCTACCAATGTGATGAGAATCTTTCAAGCCCATATGCTGCCAGGTTTTGCCGGCATCGGTGGACTTATAAATACCATCTCCCCATGATGAACTCTGGCGATTAGCACGTTCACCAGTTCCTACCCAAAGTACTTTATTGTTGGCAGGGTGTAAGGTAATAGCCCCTACTGAATGGGTGTTTTCATTTTCGAAAACAGGAGCCATGGTAATGCCATTATTGGTGGTTTTCCAAACCCCACCAGTAGCAGTGGCAATGTAGAAGGTATATGGGTCATTTTCATCTACAGCTAAATCCACCACACGACCACTCATTGCGGCAGGGCCAATATTTCTCAATCGTAAACCTGAGAGGCTTTCGGAAGTGATTTGCGCCTGTAGTGATACGGCTGAAAGAATAAATAGACTTAATGAAAGTAAGAGCGTTTTTTTCATCTGTATTATTTTGAATAAGGCCTCAAGATAAAAATTATTGGAGGCTCGAAAGATCATTTTTTTAAGAGCGGTGGTCAATCTGAGTTTACATATAAATTCGTTAATTGCGTATGGTCTTGCTGAGCTCATCCAGCAGACTTTGTAATAGCCGATGAAACTACTGACCTCCATCGCACTTTTGTGCCTTTCCATTTTCTCCCTTAGAGCACAAGTAGACCTTTTGGAATACCGACCAAAAGTGATTGAAATAGGCTATCGAGGCTTTTCTAATTATCAATCTACCTTTCTAAATACTAGTGGTGAGAATGATTTTATCAATGATGAACTTCTTACGATTAGGTTAGGAGCACCGATCATATTGAAGGAGAAGACGCTTTTTGGCGTGCAATTGAAGTATTATCGACAGTCGTATCACACTTCCGCTGTTCCAACGGGCAAAGAGAATATCTATCGTTACCTCAATCAGGAACAATTGATCAATACTGGACTGAATTTTCTTTATCAAAGAAATTTAGAGCCAGGCAAAAAGCTTATCCTTTTAGGAGTGATGGAATTGGCCAGTGATACACGATTTCTAAATCGATATTCTGGTCGTTATTATGTAGCTGGCTCCTATAATGTAAAGAAAAGAGAGAGCCTTGAGGTGGGTTATGGGCTGGTCGTGAATTATGCTTTGGGAGTATTGAATATTTATCCAACCTTAACTTATAATAGAGCTTTATCTACCAAGTTACAGCTGGAATCTACCTTGCCAAGTTTTGTAAGTCTTAGGTATCACATGTCAGATAAGTCCTACCTCATCTCCTCACTTAAATTCGATAATTGGCGCTATAATATCACTGATGCTCTTACTAACCAACAATCGCAACTCACCTTACAAAGAGCTGATTTTCTACTGAGTGTCACTTTTGAGCAGGAAATTTATGACTGGCTTTGGTTTACCACTGAAGCTTCTTACGTGAATAATGTGGCTTATATCGTATCTCTTCCTGGGGAAAGGTTGAACAATCCGCTTCAAGAGTATAAACTTAGAGATGCTGGTTTTATGAAGTTTTCGCTGGTGATCGTTCCGCCTAGGAAGTTGTGGAATTCGGTTAAGTAGGTGATCAGTTGATCGGGAGTCAGCAATCTGCCTGTTCTTTGCATTGTGCTTAACATGAGGTGATTGCTTCGTCACAACCTTCTGCTATCGCGAAATTTGTTTCTCGCAAAGACGGAAGGATGAGGGACTGATGTTTAAATGAATTAAGAATTAAGAATTTTAACTTCCCAATATCCCAATATCCCAATACCCCAATAACCCATTCAACTAATAACCTTTCTTTACCTTCTCCAAAATCACTCCCATCGACTTGCGTATGGTGCTGGTCGGTTGGGTGTAATGATTAGCG
>CAYGKL010000147.1:0-5710 GCA_964350505.1 uncultured Roseivirgaceae bacterium
TGTCGATTACAAATCGACTATTCATCAGTTCTCGATACAATCGAAGATTGAGGTGAGCTTTGGCTAGCCTGCTTTTGCCTTATTGAACAGAAGGAATTACCCAAGAATAGCTATACCAATGCCATTTGCCTTCGTTATCTGGTATTGTAATAGTGAATAAGGTTCGCCTTCTTTTCAAGTCTCTATCGGGTCTGATATTGAGTTTTACCAGCCCACCCCTAATTACCTGAATAGATTTTTTGCATTCAGCCCCTTGAACAAAGCATTGCAGCTGCTCTAACTTTAGGTTGTCTTCTTTAAACTCTATATCGATTCTAGGCTTAATTGGCGTTCCATATGAACCGGTAGTGATTGGAGTGTATTTAGTAACCTTAATGGGTTGGGTTTTGAGTTTGGACACAAAGCCTTCTAATTCAGCATAGGATTCTGACATGGGAAATCTCGGTAAATGATACTGTGGAGCGTCTCTGTACATAACGCCTGAGTTTTGAGCTACCGCACCCAAATAGCCCTTTTTCTGTAAGTGATTGGCCATTGACTCATTCCATTCTCCATAAGGATAAGCGTAAAGTTTAGGGCTTTCACCCAAGTGTTGTAAGAATTGAGCTTCGCTACTGAGTAAGTCATTTTCGAAATCAAATTCAGATTTGTTGAGAAAATAGGAGTGGTCATGCGAATGATTACCTATTTCGATGCCTTCTGCCTTTATTCTTTTCAATTCATCCCAATTCATAAAGTCACCACCACCGACTGTTTCTGTGTTCACAAAAAGGGTGGCCTTAAAACCATACTTCCTGAGCAGGGGCATGGCATTCTCAAAGAAGCTTGAATAGCCATCATCTATGGTGAGGACAGCCGCTTTGGCAAAGCTGTTTTTATTGGACATCAAGTCTATGGCCTCTGAAAGGGTCAGTACTTGATAGCCATTATCTTGTAGATATTTAAGATGTGCTTCAAATTGGTCAAGCTGAATGTTCGTACTTGGGTAGCGATCATCTCCGAAACGGTGATATACGAAAGCGCTGATGCTATTTTCTTGTGCCGTGATGCTTTGGGCTATCAGAATAAGGAAAATGATGAACCTTTTAGTCATTCTTTCTTTCGCCTTGAGATTATAAAAGCGGGGTCTAATTGGTAGCTATCGTACTTTTCGAACTCGTTGTAGCGAATCATAACCAGCAACTTATCAACGTATTCTTCTCTCATTTCAGAATACTTATCCAGCAATGGAACGAGCTCTTTTACATCTGAGGTCTCTGCACGTTTCCTTCTAAAACCTGTGTAGGCCGAGTTTCGAGCAATAGTTTTGAAGTAATCCATGACGGACTCTTCAATATGTTCGTATTTTCTAAGGTAAACCTGATAGTCTTCTCTTTTTACACCTGCTGCAAGTCGAGGTTCATTATCATCGAATGACCAAACCCCGAAAACGTTATTGGCTTCTTTGAAGAACCTAGATTTGCCCCAGCCAGACTCTACTGCAGCCTGTGCCAATACAATGCTTGTAGGGTGGGTGATCAGCCTTCTTTTCAAAAGTGCGATGTCATCGGTTTTGTATTGCTCAAAGAGGCTGGTTAAAAAAGCACTGTCTTTTGGTTTCACTTTCTTTGACTTACTGATGTCCTCTAATCTCTCTAAATCCTGTTCAAGGATTTTCTTTGCCACCAAAACAGCCGGAAGCATTACTTCAATGAATTTTGTTTTGGCTTCATCTGTGGTTAGTGAATCCAGAAAATTGACGTCACTGTATAAAACAGGCCTGACATAAATAGAATCGATGGGAATGACATCATCAGATGATTTAACTGCGATGTATTCAGTTTTTAGCCCAGGGATGTTAATTTCATCAATAGCATCCACTTGGCTGCTCCAATGAATTATTAGGATAATGAGAAATAGGGAAGAGAGGGTAATAATGACCTTGCGCTCATCTGACATAGAGCAAAGATAAAATTTCCCATGAGCTTCTTTAGTATTTTTCAAGCTTGAGGTTTCACTCTATATATTTGCAGTCCTTTAGTTTAAGACCTGAGTCATTCTACTTGTCGAAAAAAGTACTCTTCGCTTTTACTACTTCTGCAAAGCTTCTTCCTTCAATTTTAGCCTCAATCCAGCTCATAAGGTCGAAGTATAGCAGCGTTTTTCTGGAGAAATCTCCATGGTTCACCTTATCAATTTCAGCCTTCAGGCTCATGAAGCCTTTTTTCAAGTCCTGGGGGTAGATTTGGCCTATTTTTCCCATAAAATCTAGGAATACCTCTTGTACCTGACCTAAGTTTTCTTCGAAAACAATGTAGTCGTAAGCTGATTTGAGCTTTTGCTCAAAATATTGCTCTTCACCGGTATCATAGTCAACTAGAATGCTAATGATGCGCGCATAACCTTTTAGGTCACTTCTTAAGCTATCATTATCATTCAATAGTTTGTTCAAGTAGAAACGAGAGGTTTCATATTGCTGCAAAGCGAAGTAGAATACGGAAGCCTTGTAGTTGATGACAATCTGGTTGTGCTTGTCGATGTATTTTTCATTAGTCTTCACCTGCTTCATCACTTCGTCAATCCTGTCTTCATTGGCATTAAATTCAGCCGTAAGGAATACATAGTTGAAGGCTTGAAGGGCTTTGTATTTCACCAAAAGCACTTGCGTGTTACTTGCTAACGATGGGCCTTCTGTTTGCTCAAACGTTTCTAGCAGCTTATAGTAATTTTCAAACTTGGCGAGGCTATTCACTCTGAAAGCTGACTGCAATAATCGGTTCAAGCCCTTCAGGTATCCAGTTCTTCGCTTCTTATCTAATCCAGTTTCATGGAAAATATCAATCCATTTTTCAGCATAAGTAATACAGTTCTCAAAATCGTAAGTGAGGTAAGAAAACCAGTAGTAGGCACGATAGAGATAGAATTTCTCATTGAATGCCAGTTCTGATTCATTATAATCTGGCAAGTTGGTATAGAACAAGGCCTTTAGGTTGTTCAGTTCTCTTTCCGATTTAACCATGCCGTTTTCTACAAACCGCGCCTTAAGCTTTGTGGCCAGCGTGAAGAACTTCTGCACATTCATAAATCTGCGCATGGCCCGATCGGTTTGGGCATCGATATCATCTGCTTGCGCTTCTTCCAATTCAAAAACCTGCTGAGACCTGATTTGCTTTTCGTAATCTAGCAAGGCCAGCTGAAAAAGGTCTTTTCTATAGTCTCCAGTTATGTTTTTGGCTCTGTTGAGCAATCGGAGACTTTGGTTGTAAAGTCCCTTTTTGTACAACACACGAATGTAATCTAGTTGCTCACGGAGGTCAATGTCAATATCGTGCTTGAGGTTGGAAATCCTTAAGCTCCCAAGAATCTGACCGTATAGGTGAGACTTTAAATTGGCAAACTGAGTTTTGCTGGTGTTCGGGAGTTTTTTGAGAATCTGCTCTTCATCGTATTTGTCCAGCCTCTCCATAATGTCGAACAGCTTGATGTATTTGGTTTCTGTCGCACCGCCAGACCTTTTCGAATAGAGCTTGAAACTCCTCTTTTCCGATTTGGTGAGAGATTGAATTAACTCAAAAAGTAGCTGCTCATTTGGAGTTTTGGACATGCTATAGAAATATTAGTTAAGTATTTGTAAATCAGGTTTATAGATCAATGAAATCAAAGGCTGGATGTCATGGTTTCGATGCTTTTCCGTTCTTTCAATCTTACCAAATTAGCTAATTTAAAAATGGTTGACTTAATGGGGTGCTATAGAATTTGCGTAAACGATTGCTTTAGCCGACAATACAGAATTACATATGACAAGAGGACTATATAGAGAAGAATTTGAGAAAGATGCTTGTGGGATAGGCTTTATTGCCAATATAAAGAACAAGCCTTCACATCAGATTGTGGCTGACGCGCTAAAAATGCTCCATAAAATGGAACATAGAGGCGGTGTCGCGGCTGATGATAACACAGGAGACGGTGCAGGCTTACACACACAAATACCACATCAATTTTTTGAATGTCTCGCACTACAAGAAGGTGTGGCTCTACCAGCAAAAGAAACCTATGGTGTTGCCATGGTTTTTATGCCCAAACAGAACACGGCCACTTTCGAACAAATTATTGAAGAGGCACTAAAAGCCTCTCAATTAGAAGCTATTTGGACAAGATGGGTGCCAACAACGGGTCATAAAATCGGTGAATTTGCTAAGAGCAACGAACCTTATGTACGCCAATACTTCATTACATCAAAGGGTTTAAGTGGTCTCGAATTGAACCGTAAGCTATATCTGTTCAGAAAAATTACAGAATATAAGGCCAGAGGTTTATCAGGAGCCAAGGAGTTTTACATGTCCTCTTGCTCAGCACATTCCATTGTCTATAAAGGCGAGTTGAGAACTTGGCAGCTGAACGAATACTTCCCAGACTTGTCAGATACTACCTTCGTTTCCTCTTTCGCCATAATTCACTCTAGATTTTCTACCAATACGTTACCCGAATGGCGTTTAGCACAACCCTTCAGGTTTATTGCTCACAATGGTGAGATCAATACCATTAAGGGTAATATCAACAAAATGCGCTCAAGAGAGGCGCTTTTTGATTCATCTTACTTCACCAAAGAAGAGATAGAGCAGTTGCTGCCCATCTGTCAAGCTGAGTTCTCCGATTCTGCCAATCTCGATATGGCTGTCGAGCTTTTGGTGATGGGAGGCAGAGAAATTGAACGGGTAATGGCTATGCTCATTCCTCCAGCTTGGAGAGAAGATATGACCCTCAGCAAGGAATTAAGAGCTTTTTACGATTACCACGCTACTTTTCTTGAGCCTTGGGATGGCCCAGCAGCGGTATGTTTTACCGATGGCAACAAAGTGGGCGCCTGCATCGATAGAAACGGTTTGCGTCCGACCAGATATACTATCACTGATGATGATAGAATCATTTTCGCTTCGGAAACAGGCATTGTAGCTGTTGAGCCACATAAAATATTGAAAAGAGGGAAGCTCAAGCCGGGACAAATGATTTTGGTCGACTTGGTTGAAAATACCTTCGAAGAAGATGAGTCCATCAAAGAGAGACTGAGCAGTCAACATCCTTATCAAAACTGGAATGATCAGCTAATCACTTCTGAGAAAGATATTGTAGCTAAGAAAGAGCTGAACGCTGAATTAGATAGTGAAACGCTTTTGAAGCAACAGCTCACCTTCGGTTATTCTAAAGAAGATATCAAGTACATATTGAAGCCCATGGCTGAAAAGGCCACCGAACCTATTGGTTCTATGGGTAATGATGCGCCATTGGCTGTTTTTGCCAAGCGAAGCGCACATATTTCTAATTACTTCAAGCAGCTTTTTGCGCAAGTAAGTAACCCCGCCATCGACCCGATCAGGGAAAAGGCGGTGATGTCTCTGGCTGTTTATTTGGGGCAATCGAATAACCTCTTGGAAGACAATGATTCTACTTCGAAGAAGATTTTACTAGAGCAGCCTGTCATTGATTCAGCTTTACTTGAGGCCATTAAAACCCTTGACGATCAGTCGTTTAAGAGCGCTCAGATTTCCGCAACTTATGAGGTAACAGTGGCCAGCTTAGAAGAAGCCATAACTGCTTATATGAAAACGGCAGCAGAGGTCGTGAGGTCTGGGGTTAATTTGCTTATTATTTCTAACCGACCAGAAGAGGGTAAACTTTCCATTCCTTCTTTAATGATTACTGGCGCTATTCATCATCACCTGATCAATGAAGG
>CAYGKL010000148.1:0-5448 GCA_964350505.1 uncultured Roseivirgaceae bacterium
TGTCCTGTGGTTTCGTGAGGTAGGGTAGGGCAAATAAATGGCGCGTCCATGCGAGTGATGAACTTTGAAGGGTCGTTCAAATCAAAAAGTGCTTGACCACCACAATAAGTGCCTTTGGCAATATTAGGATCTGCGATTTCTCCCTCATCGTTCTTGCCATTGTAAATCAATAAAATCCCTTGGTCAGTTAGCAGTGCAGGAGGCCCAGGCTCTGTTAAGAAACTATCGAAGAATCCAGGACGTGTATCCATTACAATAGCTAACTCCTCACCATCAGTTAGTGGCGTCCAATTGACAAGGTCTTCAGACCAAGCTAGGTTTACACCTCTTTCACCAAAATACATCCAATACTTGTTATTGATTTTGGTAGCGATGAGTTCCTCACCTATTTGTTCGGTCACTATAGAGCCAGACTTACTCCAAGTATTTACAAACTTTCCTTCGAAGGCATTTAACAGAGCAGGGCCATGCTTTTCCCAATTTTTTAAATCTGTACTGGTTGCAATAGAGAGTCTTGCTACATCCTGATTCCAAGAGGTATAGGTCATTATATATCTGCCATCTGATGCTTTGACTACTCTCGGATCTTCGCAACCACCAGGGTAATCATACTTGAGGAATTCTGTCGAGTCTGGATAAAGCACTGGTCGATCATACTTATTGAAATTCATGCCATCAATACTCCAAGCCAAGCCAATTCTTGAAGTTCTACCCCCTAAATAAGCTTTTGGATTGTCTTCCGCCCTGAAAAACATAAAGACAGTATCGTCCCGCACCACTGCAGCAGGGTTAAAAACATCTGCCTTTTGCCAAGCTACTAAGCTGTCAGTTAATGGATCTTGAAATTGATATTGACCATCTGCTTCAAGTATAGGATTGAATGCTGGTTTTTCGAATCCAGTGAGCCAAGGCGATTTTTCTGTGCACGAGAATAAGAAATAAAAGAGGGAAATGAATAATAGAGACTTTTTCACCGCTCAATCTACTCAATTCTAGCTTCCCTTAGGGATTTTTTGAATAAGGGAATGATTTTCTTCGGTCTTTACTCCACCTGAAACCACTAAGGTTCCTTTTATATCATCCATAGCCACCAAAGCATATAGTTCAGATTCATCACTTGGGTTTGTCATGCCGTCAAATCTATACTCACCGGCAATCTTAAGTTCTTTCGGTTGGTAGAGTTTCTTAGATGCGATGGCTTTGATTTTATCGCCATCCAGAATAAACTGTTCTTTGAATCCAATTTCATTTAGTTCGCTCATCACACTTGAGAGTGTTCTTTCATTTGTTTTCATCATACTTAAAGAACAAATGAGCTCTAGATATGTTCCATGCCGGTTCTTTTTTAAGTTTGTAGGTGGATTGAGACGGATTTTATTTGGTCAGCCCAATCCACAAGTACATTTTAGTTCGTAACTCACATTGTGCAGATTAGTGTAATAATACCCACGTTAAATGAGGCCTCTATTATTCAATCACAAATTGAAGACTTGAAGGCAAAAACAGGTGATGCCAATATTGAAATTATTGTGGCAGATGCACATAGTGGAGATGGTACTGCTGCAATAGCTGAAAAAGCTGGGGCACGTGTTTTGTCCGTTGAAAAGTCTTGTCGAGCCAAGCAGATGAATGGAGGTGCAGAAGTTGCTAATGGCGAAATACTCTTTTTTGTACATGCAGATCTCACAGTGCCTAATTCTTTTGTTGAAGACATTATTAAGGGGGTAGAGAAAGGATTTCTTTATGGGTGTTATCAGGTGATTTTCGACCAACAAGTAAAAGGCCTTAAGTTCAATAGTAGCTTATCAAAGTACCAAGGTATTTTCTTTAGAGGAGGAGATCAGACGCTCTATATTACTAAAGACTTCTTTAATAAAATTGGGGGCTTCGATGACAGTGTAGTGATCATGGAGGATTATGAGATATTACTCAGAGCTCGGAAATATCAGAAGATTCATATCATGCCGGAACGAGTGGTTATCTCAGCCAGAAAAATGGAGCAGAACAACTATTTCCGAACCAATGTGATCAATGTTCTAGTTTTTTGTCTGTTCTTCTTAGGTGCATCGCAAAGAACCTTGGTGAATATCTACCAGCGCAATGTAAAGGGAGCTAAGTATAGCATTTGATAGGAATCGGTTCAATCGAATTTTACTTTTTTTGCGGTAGGACTTAGTTTGTATTGGTTGATTTCGCATCTTTAAAAAGCAGACGCACCCAAGTTAGTTTTTTGTTGTGTGTGCACTTTTGAATCAACTTTATTTCTACTATGAACGTCCTGCTCAGTTATCCTATATTCCCGACAAGTTTTTGGTCTTTCGAAAAAGCTGTACAAGGCATTGGCAAAAAAGCCTTTATGCCGCCTTTGAGTTTAGTAACTGTTGCTGCTTTGTTACCGCAAGAGTGGAGTTTTAGGTTGAGGGACAGAAATATTGAGCCAGTAACTGAGGAAGACTGGGAATGGGCAGACCTAGTGATGTTCTCAGGAATGATTGCCCAAAAGGAAGATTATTTAGCCCAAATTAAGGAAGCAAAAAGAAGAGGAAAGCCAGTTGTGGTTGGGGGGCCTTATGCAACTTCTTTACCGAATGATTTTCTGAATGCTGGTGCAGATTATTTGGTGTTGGACGAAGGGGAGTATACAATCGATCTATTTGTGCAAGCACTCAATAGAGGTGAAAAATCTGGAATATTCAGGTCGAAGGATAAGCCGGATGTTACACTCAGCCCAGTTCCTCGCTATGATTTGTTAGATATGAATGCCTATTTTCTTATGGCCATTCAGTATTCAAGAGGCTGTCCTTTTCAATGTGAGTTTTGCGATATAATTATTCTTTATGGTCGGAAGCCTAGAACAAAGACTTTCAGTCAGGTAGAAAGAGAATTGGATATCTTGTTAGAACTTGGCTGGAAGGGAGGAATCTTCTTTGTTGATGATAATTTCATTGGAAATAAACGTACTGTTAAACCATTTTTGGAGAAGCTTATTGATTGGCAAACCAATAACGGTTATCCCTTTAGTTTTACGACTGAAGCGTCTATAGATATGGCTCAAGACGACCGTCTTTTGGAGTTAATGGCTTTAAGTAAGTTTTCTACTGTGTTTATTGGTATTGAAACGCCAGATACAGATAGCTTGAAGCTTACGCTTAAGCACCAAAACAACAGAACGCCAATGAATGAGTCTTTGGAGAAGATTGCCAAGTCTGGGCTTAGAATTATGGCTGGCTTTATCATTGGTTTTGATGACGAAAAGAAGGGGGCGGGTGAAAGAGTTTTTCAATTCGCTACCGAGAACGCCATTCCTGGAGTAACATTTAGTATGCTTCAGGCCTTACCGGGTACCGCCTTATGGGATAGGCTGAAAGCTACCGATAGATTATTGGATGGAGCTAACCTCAACCAGACCACTTTACTCAACTTCGTGCCTACTCGCCCAATAGAAGAAATTGCAGAAGAATATGTAGATGCTTTTTGGAAACTATACGACCCCAAAAATTACATGAAGCGCGTGTTCGATCATTTTATGATGGTAGGTCAGGCTAAAGTGCATAGAGACCCAGAACTACGAGCTAGACTCAGGAATAAGCACAAGACCGATACTGATTTCAAAGGGATATTCTTTGCACTAAAGGTGTTTTTTAAGATTGGTGTATTGAGAAGCACACGCTTTGTGTTCTGGAAATACTTATATCTTATGTATAGAAGGAATCCCGGTGGGGTAGGAAATTTCGGAACATTTGCCATTTTTCTAGAGCATTTCTTGCCTTATCGTAAACTGGTGAAGAAGGAAATTGAAGAGGCCTTAAAAGCTAGAATGAATGGCGAAGTTCAAGTCATGAAACCAATGATTGAACTTTCAGATGATAATGAAAAAGGCGTTGAGTGGTATAAGGCGAGTTAAAAAAGCAGCCCTTTCGAGCTGCTTCATTATTAATTTTCAATTATTCGCTTTTCATTCTCAACTTAGAGAAGCTAGCTTTTCTTCTAAGACCTTAATCTTAGATTCTGCATCGGATTGCTTTTGTTTCTCATTAGCAACAACCTGCTCTGGAGCTCCGCTCACGAATTTCTCGTTGCTCAGCTTTTTCATAACAGAATTGAGGAATCCTTTGGTATATGCTAGCTCTTTCTCAATTTCTTCTTTCTCTGCTGCCACGTCAATTGAGCCTTCAGGCAGAGGCAAATAGAATTCGTCAGACTTAATGATAAAGCTGATTGAGTTTTCTACTTTCTCCTCTGTGAACTTCAATTCGCTAATGTTTCCGAGCTTTTGGATGACTCCACTAAAGCGTTGATAAGCCTCTTGGTTATCTGCCCGAACAAAAAGTTCTAATGCGTCTTTTGGTGAAATACCCTTACTACTCCTTACATTTCTGATTTGAGAAATTAGCTCGAAGGCAGCTTCAGAATTTCTCGTAAGACCTTCGTTGGTTTCGCCAATTACTGGCCAAGCTGAAACAATAATGTCTTGCCCTTCAGATCTTTCTCTAAGCTCTGCCCATATTTCTTCAGTAATAAAAGGCATAAATGGATGAAGGACTTTCATAATCTTCTCGAAGAAGTTGAGCGTCACTTCATAAGTTGCTGGGTCGATTGGTTCGCCCCAAGCAGGTTTAATCATTTCCAAGTACCAAGCGCAGAAGTCGTTCCAGATCAGTTTGTAACAAGACATCAAGGCATCTGAAATTCTGAACTTGCTAAAATGATCCTCGATCTCGGCCAGTGCTTCATTGTAACGAGAATCGAACCACTGAATGGCAATGGTATTCTCTCCAGGTGTTTTATTGCCCTTCACTTCCCAGCCTTTTACCAAACGGAAAGCATTCCAAATCTTGTTGGCAAAGTTTCTTCCTTGCTCAACCAGCTTTTCATCATACAAAAGGTCATTTCCAGCTGGAGAAGAAAAAAGCATTCCTGTTCTAATGGCATCGGCCCCAAATTCCTTGATCAGATCCAGCGGGTCTGGCGAATTGCCCAAAGATTTGGACATCTTCCTTCTTTGCTTATCGCGAACAATACCTGTCAGGTATACATGCTTGAATGGTTTTTCACCTGTATATTCATAACCGGCTATAATCATTCGAGCCACCCAGAAGAAAAGAATCTCAGGGGCAGTTACTAAAACCGAAGTAGGATAGAAGTAGTCTAATTCTGCGTTCTTTCCTTTAATAATTTTGCCAGTTTCTTTGTCGAAACATTCGTCATTGAAACCATCGAACACGGCCATTGGGAATAGCCATGACGATGCCCATGTATCTAGAACATCTTCATCTTGACGTAAGTCTGCTGCTGTTAAATCGTTAGTGCCAGATTTATCACGTGCCATCTCAATAGCTTCTTCCAAAGATTCAGCTACTACGAAATCATCGTCTCCAGTTCCATAGAAATAGGCTGGAATTCTTTGTCCCCACCACAACTGACGAGAAATACACCAGTCGCGCACAT
>CAYGKL010000149.1:0-3750 GCA_964350505.1 uncultured Roseivirgaceae bacterium
CCCTACGGTATAGATCAATTGACTCAAACCAGGGAAATCATCGAAACGCATTAAAGCAGTTCCAATATCTTGGGTCATATAAACAGAAGTGCCGTCCTTTCTGAGTAAAAGTTTTTCGTCCAAACCTTCATCGGTCAAGTCAACCCAAATAGACCCATCCTCCTTTTTAAAGAAAACACCCTTTTCAAGGCCTTCAAGAACCCTATCTCTTCCAATTAAGTAGGTGTTGCTTTCATAGTAAAGCTTATCGAAATCTACTCCTAAACGCTCATAAGTAGCATTAAAACCATCGTATACCCAGCCGTTCATCTTCTCCCACAGGGCATATATTTCAGGGTCTTTCATCTCCCACTGGCGAAGCATTTCTTGAGCATCTAAAAGTATCGGAGCTTCTTTTTCTGCCTGTTCCTTATCGACCCCTCTGGCTACCAATTCTGCAATTTCCACCTTATAGGCTTTGTCGAATTCCACGTAATATTTGCCCACCAAGTGATCACCTTTCAAACCAGCAGATTCGGGTGTTTCTCCTTCACCAAACTTCTGCCAAGCCAACATAGACTTACAAATATGAATGCCTCGGTCATTGATGATTTGAACTTTGTGAACATCATTTCCGGCAGCCTCCAAGATTCTTGCAACTGAATTGCCCAAGAAATTATTTCTTAAATGGCCTAGGTGAAGTGGTTTATTAGTATTGGGCGAAGAGTATTCTACTACCACAGTCTTTCCAGTTTTTGCTACTTCGAAAGCTGCTGAATTACTTACTTCGGTACCATTAAACATGGCTGCAAACTGCTGAACTTGAGAAGTTTCTGAGATAGAAAGATTCAGAAACCCTTTCACCGTATTAAAGGCAGAAACCACTGTTGTGTGTTCAGCCAAATAGGCCCCAATTTCATTACCGGTTTCTTCAGGCCCCTTTTTAGAAATCCTTCCTAATGGAAAGGTTACGTAAGTGTAGGTGCCTTCAAATTCCTTCCTAGTTGGCTGTAAGGCTATTTCATCTGCCGAAAGTTCATGTGCATATAGTGCCTTGAGGGCAGCTGAAATACCTTGCTTAATTTGTTGCTCCATTTTTAGAAATTCTCGATCAAAGAATCGGTTGTGGCTTCCAATATTTCAAATGCATTTTCGGCCATTCTGTTTTCAGTGTCCAAAGTTGGGTTCACCTCTACAATTTCCCAACAACAAACCCTTTTATCTTTGATCAACTCGCGATTTAATTCAAAGGCCTGATCCTTTTTCAGTCCATAAGGTACAGGAGTACCAGTGCCGGTAGATACGCTTGTATCTAGACTATCAACATCGAAAGAGATATAAATTTGGTCGCAGTCTTTAAGAATCTTAAGCGCTTCTTTAGCCACTTTCTTAACGCCTTTATGACTCACCTCTTCTGTTGAAAAATTCTTGATTTCGTATTTATTAATCAGAAAGTCTTCAGGTGCCTCAGTATCTCTAACGCCTATATAAACAATATCTCTTGGATCTATCTTTGGGCCATAGCCTCCTATTTGCTTAATGCGTTCCCAAACGGCTTCTGTTTCCTCTTCCACATCATTCTGCTCGCACTCCTCATTGTCCATGGCGGAAGCCATTGCCAAGGACATGCCATGCATATTTCCTGATGGAGTGGTGTATGGAGAATGAAAATCGGCATGCGCATCAATCCAGATTACACCAAGTCTTTTATCTGGGTCGGCTTTTTTGATACCACAAATAGTACCCGCTGCTGTGGAATGATCGCCAGCTAAGACAATAGGAAAAAGGCCCTCAGATCTAAGCTCAGCTATGTTTTCACACACTCTATCAACCATAGTGTATACTCCTTCAGCATACTTTGCAAACTTATATTGTGGTTCACCATAGAGTAACCGGTTTTCATCCTGAATACTCACAGGTTCAAAGCGCATAAAGAAATTTGAATGCCTCTTAATACTGGCGATTTTCATGGCATCTATGCCCATACTAGCCCCGCGGGTGCCCGCTGCTATTTCGGAGCGAACTTCGACTAGTCTAATCTTCCTCATAAATTCTTCGAATTACATGTCCAAAATATAGGCAAACATCAAAGGAGCCACGATAGTGGCGTCCGACTCGACAATATATTTTGGTGTATCAATATCTAATTTTCCCCAAGTGATCTTTTCATTTGGTACTGCACCCGAATATGAACCATAACTGGTGGTTGAATCTGAAATTTGGCAGAAGTAGCTCCAAAAAGGTATGTCATGCATTTCTAAATCCTGATACATCATTGGGACCACGCAAATAGGGAAATCGCCTGCAATACCCCCACCAATCTGAAAGAAGCCAACACCTTTCCCTGCTGAATTGTCTTTATACCAACCAGCCAGCCAAGTCATATATTCAATACCAGATTTCATGGTTGATGGTTGTAACTCTCCCTTAATGCAATAGGAGGCAAAGATGTTCCCCATGGTGGAGTCTTCCCATCCCGGAACCACAATAGGGAGGTTCTTTTCCGCAGCCGCTAACATCCAACTGTTCTTTGGGTCAATTTCATAGTACTGCTCTAAGTCTCCAGACAGAAGCATTTTGTACATGTATTCATGCGGAAAGTATCTTTCCCCAGCATCTTCTGCACTTTTCCATTGATGATGAATGTGCTTTTGAAGCCTCCTAAAGGCCTCTTCTTCAGGAATACAGGTGTCTGTCACTCTATTCAAACCTTTTTCGAGTAAATCCCACTCTTGTTGAGGAGTTAGGTCTCTATAATTTGGCACTCGCTCATAATGAGAATGCGCCACAAGGTTCATAATGTCTTCTTCTAAATTGGCTCCTGTACAGGAAATAATATCAATTTTATCCTGACGGATCATCTCTGCTAGGCTCAAACCAAGTTCGGCAGTACTCATTGCCCCAGCCAAGGTCACCATCATCTTTCCACCCTCTGACAAGTGTAATTTGTAGCCTTTAGAGGCATCTACTAATGCAGCAGCGTTAAAGTGACGATAATGTTTCTCTAAGAATGATGAAATGGGCGTATTCGACATAAAACTTCAATTATCTGTTCTACGCAAAATTGCATAATTCTACCCATTTCGCTCAATATTGAAAGAGTAATTTCACCTTCCATAAATTCTTATTGGTTTTTTAATTTAACTCAATCTCTCTTCTCACATTTTGTTGCAATATTTGTGACTTATCTCTAATGCAAATTATTTAAATGAAGAGCTACTACGATCTAATTGACCAGACCTTCGAATTTCCCACCAAAGAATTTAAAGTAAACGGTAAATATCTCGAGTTTCACGACATCCCTCTGAAGGACATCATCAAGGAACATGGTACTCCGTTGAGGCTTACCTATCTACCAAAAATTTCAGAGAATATTCAAAAGGCTAAAGGTTGGTTCGAAAAGGCTATCAAAAAGAATAAATACGAGGGCTCTTACACTTATTGCTATTGTACAAAGTCTAACCACTTCAGTTTTGTATTAGATGAGACGATTAAGAATGGTTGTCAATTAGAAACTTCTTCGGCTTTTGACATTCCTATTGTTCGTAGCCTACATCAAAAGGGTAAAATCGATAAGGACATTCTAATCATTTGCAACGGATTTAAACGGCCGCTTTACACGCAATACATTTCGGAACTTATCAATGATGGTTTCACCAATTGTATTCCAATTCTCGACAACATGAACGAATTGGATGTTTACAAAGAAAAGATCAAAGATGACTTTCAGATTGGCCTTAGAGTAGCAGCCGATGAGGAGCCTAACTTTGA
>CAYGKL010000149.1:3850-5369 GCA_964350505.1 uncultured Roseivirgaceae bacterium
GATGCTTGGGGCTTAAACCAAAAGTACATCCTCTTAGCCATCAATAAATGGGATCATCCATTCCATAGGGTGAATATGGGTGGCCTTACCTGCGATAGCATGGATTACTATAATTCTGAAGCTCATACCACCGAAGTGTTTATGCCACTGATCGAGGAAGACGAAAATCTTTACATAGGTTTCTTCCATACTGGGGCATATCAAGAATCTCTTGGAGGCTATGGTGGTATTCAGCATTGTCTGATTCCCGCACCTAAGCATGTGTTGATAGATCATGATGAGGACGGAAACATTCGAAGCCGAACATTTGCCGAAGAACAAGTTGAAGAGACTATGTTGAAAACCTTGGGCTACTAGGTAAACAGCTTTTGGGAAACTAAAACAATACTCAGAACCATCTAAGTTTCTCTCAATTGGAGCACCAAAAGGGGTTAATCTCTTTTCAAAGGAATTCTATTGGAAATTAGTTTTCAAATATTATTGCCGGATTTGCTATATTTCAAACTAAGGTTGTAACAAATTCCTCGAATGAGAATTGTTTATGACCTAAGAAATTAGCTTCAACCATGAACCTTCTCCGATATATCCGCCAAAGGCTGCTTGCTCAGGGCAAAACCACCAAATATTTACTTTACGCAATAGGCGAAATTTTTCTAGTAGTGATCGGGATTTTGATTGCGCTCCAAATCAACAATTGGAATGAAGAGAAGATCAATGCAAACATTGAATTGGCCTTACTTAAGTCTTGTAGAGAAGGGCTAGAAAAAGACTTGAGTGATGTTCTCTATAACATGGATCGACATATGAGGGGAATTGAATCTGCCAACTATGTAATTGACAAACTAGAATCCAAATCATCTTACAATCTAGATAGCATTGCTTTTAAAATGAGTGAAGCTGTGTTTCCCACCTTATTTGTTCATTCAACAAGTGCGTTTGAGGCCATCAAATCTAAAGGTGTCAATATAATTTCTAACGTAGATTTAAGAAACCACATCATTGATGTCTATGACTCACGCTACAACTTTTTTCTAAGGTTTGAAGAAGACTTTTTGGATGAAATAGACCACGGATATCAGGATATTTTTCCGACTAGATTTGAGGAAGGCTATAAATACAACATAGATGAATCCTTCTCTGGTGAGTTAAAACCTCTCGACTTTGATCAGCTAAGATCAGATCAGGAATTCAAGTATTATTTGAAGACCCTTAGAAACGAAACCATGCTATTAGTCAATTTCCAATACCAGCAATTATACGAAGACATTGAGAGCTTAATGAAAGAACTCGATGCTGAAATCAATTCTCAAGAAAACCAATGATTAGCATTTTCCGAAAGATTCGTCAACGCTTATTAGCACAAAGCAAATTCTCTAAATACCTCTTTTATGCTCTTGGGGAAATCTTATTGGTTGTTTTGGGGATATTAATTGCCTTACAAATCAACAACAGAAATGATGCCCGTAAAGACAGAGAAAAAGAACTTCATTACCTCAAAAACATAACGGTAGACATCAAT
>CAYGKL010000150.1:0-5267 GCA_964350505.1 uncultured Roseivirgaceae bacterium
AAAGATGAAGACAAGTGAACTAGAATTGCTTAGGAAGTACGATGTGCCTGTGCCGCGTTATACAAGTTACCCAACGGTACCCGATTGGAATACAGAATCGTTCTCAAAAGATACTTACAAAAAGATCCTTCAGAACGCTTTTTCAAGGTTCGGAAGTGATGGTTTGAGCCTCTATATCCATTTGCCTTATTGTGAAAGTCTTTGCACCTATTGTGGTTGCAATACGCGAATCACGGTAAATCACGCAGTGGAAGAGCCTTATATAAAGGCCCTGCTGAAAGAGTGGCATTTGTATTTAAAAGCATTCAAGTCGAAGCCAACCATCAAGGAGATTCATTTAGGGGGAGGAACACCAACTTTCTTTTCCCCAAAACAATTGCAGTCGCTGATTCTTGGCCTGCTTGATTATGCTGATCTGCATGAAGATTTTGAATTTAGTTTCGAAGGCCATCCGGGTAATACTACCTATGAGCACCTTAAAGCACTGAAAGATGTTGGTTTCACAAGGGTGAGTTATGGCATTCAAGATTTTGATGATAAAGTTCAGCAAGCCATCAACAGAAAGCAATCTTTCGATCAGGTAGAGCAAGTGACCAAATGGTCGAGAGAATTGGGCTATCATTCTGTGAATTTCGACCTGATTTATGGGCTTCCATTTCAGACTTTAGACAGTATTCACGATACCATTTCATATGTATCGGAACTGATGCCAGACAGGATCGCTTTTTACTCTTACGCTCATGTTCCATGGCAAAGGCCTGGTCAACGAGCTTATTCTGAAAAAGATTTACCATCTCCCGAGGAGAAAAGAAGGCTGAACCAATTTGGCCAGCAACGTTTGCTCGACTTAGGCTATGAATTGGTAGGTATGGATCATTTTGCTTTACCTGAAGACTCACTCATTGAAGCCATGAACCATCGTGAATTGCACCGAAATTTCATGGGTTACACCACCAATCCTGGCAAAATGCTGATCGGTTTAGGCGTCTCTTCCATATCAGACATTCATTTGGCTTATGCCCAAAATGTGAAAACTGTAGAAGGGTATATTAAGCAGGTTGAGGCCAAAGAACTGCCAGTTTTCAAAGGGCATATTATGACAGATGATGATATTCGAGCTAAAGCTAAAATTCTACAGGTAGCTTGCAATAAGCAATTCGATGTTGAGGATTTACCCGAAGGCTCTCAAAGAGCCATCTACGACTTATTGAAAGATGGATTGCTCACTAAGGTAAATGGCAGGTATCAAATTACAACCATAGGCAATCAATACTTGCGCAATGTATGCGCTGTTTTCGATCCAAATTTTAGCAAAAAGAGAGAAGGAAGAGTTTTTAGTCAAGCGGTTTAAATCTATTCTTATTTAACCGATTTTCAAATTAATAGCTTAGCTCAACCCTTATATGGGCTCTATTGAAATCGAGATTAAAGCCATCGGAGGTTGAGGTGATTTGTCACTCTCTGTCTTTAATAATTTTCCTTTAATCTCCACGATTCAGTCTAAAATATTAAAACCTGATTTATATCAGTTTTTTACCTAATCGCCATCAGCTAGGAATTTTTATCACTCTACTACCTTCGATGCAATTATTGATCAACCCAAGCTGTGACTATGGAATTAGAACAATTCAAGTATGACAATAAAATTGTCAAGTACTTTGCGATAGCAACCGTTGTATTCGGTGTTGTCGGCATGTTGGTAGGTTTGCTAATAGCGACTCAACTATTTTTACCAGAACTTAATTTTGGTATTCAATACACCACTTTCGGAAGACTTAGACCACTGCACACCAATGCGGTGATTTTTGCTTTTGTGGGGAATGCCATGTTTGCAGGGGTTTATTACTCCATGCAACGCCTGCTTAAAACTCGAATGTTCAGCGATTTATTGAGCTGGATACACTTTTGGGGCTGGCAGCTCATTATTGTAGCGGCTGCAATTACCCTTCCTTTAGGGTTCACTACTTCAAAAGAGTATGCTGAGCTGGAATGGCCGATTGATATTATGATTACCCTTATTTGGGTTGTCTTCGGTATCAACATGATTGGCACTATTCTGAAAAGGAGAGAGCGACATATGTATGTGGCCATTTGGTTCTATATAGCCACATTCGTTACAGTAGCCGTATTGCATGTGGTTAATTCCTTTGAGATTCCAGTTACCATGTTTAAAAGTTACTCTTGGTATGCTGGCGTGCAAGATGCCTTGGTACAATGGTGGTATGGTCACAATGCCGTGGCATTCTTCCTGACTACACCATTCTTAGGTTTAATGTATTATTTCTTGCCTAAGGCGGCCAATAGGCCTGTTTATTCCTATAAGCTATCGATCATTCACTTTTGGTCCTTGATATTTATTTATATCTGGGCAGGTCCTCACCATTTGTTGTATACCTCATTACCAGATTGGGCACAATCTTTAGGTGTAGTGTTTTCCATCATGCTCATTGCTCCTTCTTGGGGTGGTATGCTTAACGGACTTTTAACGCTTAGAGGTGCTTGGGATAGAGTTCGCGAAGATCCAGTATTGAAATTTATGGTAGTTGCAGTTACCGCTTATGGTATGTCAACTTTAGAAGGTCCGCTTCTTTCCATCAAAAGTATTAATGCCATAGCCCACTTTACTGATTGGATTATTGCTCACGTACACATTGGCGGATTGGGCTGGAACGGCTTTATGATCTTCGGTATGTTGTATTGGTTGATACCAAGAATGTGGGGTACCAAACTTTGGTCTACCAAAGCAGCTAATACACACTTTTGGCTAGGGACATTAGGGATTATTGTTTACGCCCTTCCGTTATACACAGCGGGTGTTGTACAGAGCTTAATGTGGAAAAACTTTAATGCTGAAGGGTTCTTAGAGTATCCAAACTTCCTTGAAACGGTAACCCAGATTATACCAATGTATATGATGCGCGCAGTAGGCGGTTTATTATACTTCATTGGGGTAATCATTATGGTGGTGAACCTAATGAAAACAGCCAAGCAAGGTCAATTCATTGCAGAAGAGGCCGCAGAGGCTCCAGCTTTAGAGAAAAAGAATATTGTAGGTGGACACTGGCACAGCAAGTGGGAAAGAAAACCTGTTTTCTTCACTTCTCTTGTATTGGTTGCCATTCTTATAGGTGGTGTGGTTGAAATGGTGCCAACCTTCTTGATCAAGTCTAATATTCCAACCATTGCTAGCGTGAAACCATATACTCCGTTGGAACTTCATGGAAGAGATATTTACATCAGAGAGGGTTGTAATAACTGTCACTCACAGATGGTAAGACCTTTCCGTTCCGAGACGGTGAGATACAAAGGCGAGTACTCGAAAGCAGGAGAGTTTGTTTACGATCACCCATTCTTGTGGGGGTCTAAACGTACTGGTCCAGATTTACATAGAGTAGGGGGTGCGTATAATAATGTTTGGCATTTCAATCACATGCTAGATCCAACCTCTACTTCACCGGGTTCAATTATGCCTCCATATCCTTGGCTATACAGGCAGCAGATCGATCCGACAAAAACAGCGGGTAAGATCAACGCTTTGAGAACAGTGGGAGTACCTTATGCAGAAGGCTATGAAGATGAAGCCAATAATGACTTGAAAAAACAAGCTCAAGGCATACAAGCAGATTTGAAAAGCTTTGACATTGATATTCCTGAAACAGCTGAGATTGTGGCACTTATTGCCTACTTACAGCGATTAGGAACAGACATAAAAGCAGAACCAATAGCAAATAAATAAGCCATGTTTAAGTATTATTTCGAACAAGTTCATAATGTAGAAGTCTGGCCAATTATTTCGCTAATCATCTTCTTCGTGTTTTTTGTAGGGCTCATTGCATATGTATGGAAAATGAGAAAAGATTATGTGAAGCATATGGAAAAGATGCCTCTATTAGATGATAATCAGGTTGAAAATCAGTCCAATTTATAAAGATCATACCCATGAAAATTTTAGAAAGATTCAAACATAAAACTTCTGCCCTAATGGTGGCGATTTTGATGCTATTGGGTACGAATACCTATGCTCAAACCTCTACAGGTTCAGCTATGAGCCAGGAGACGATGCTATACATCACTTTAGGACTGGTTTTCTTGGTTTCAATTTTGGTGCTCGTTGTAGCTATATATGTGTTGCAAATACTCAGAACCTTTATTCAAAAAGAGCTGAGTCCTGAGGCACAAGCTCAGTATGAAAATCAACCTGGCTGGATGAGTCAGTTATGGCTAAAATGGAACGCGCTTAAACCTCTTGAGCAAGAGGAAGACATTTTGCTAGATCATAATTATGATGGCATTAAGGAGCTTGATAATCACTTGCCACCTTGGTGGAAGGGATTGTTTTACTTAACCATAGTTTATGGTGTCATCTACATCATGATTTTCCATGTGTTCAAAACGGCTCCTCTTCAAGAAGAGAAATATGCCAACGAAATAGCTGCTGCCGATGCCCTCAAAGCAAGTAAGGCGGCAGACCTCGTGGTAGATTTTGACGAGAATACTGTAACAGCAACAACCGATGCTGTAGAATTGGCCAGCGGCCAGCAGTTCTTCGAAGCTCAGTGTGCGGTTTGTCATAAAAAGGATGGCGGAGGTCTTGCTGGGCCAAACCTAACTGACCAGTATTGGAAACATGGAGGATCGATGTCAGATATCTACAAAGTGATCAAAAATGGTGTGCCGAACACCGCAATGATCTCATGGGAAAGTCAATTGAATCCTTTGAGAATGCGCAATTTAGCTTCCTATGTACTGACACTTCAAGGAACAAACCCTCCGGGAGCATTACCTCCAGATGGAGAGTTATATGAGCCAGAGAATTAATATTGATTCTCTCACAGAAATCAATTCGTCATTCCCGTGAAAACGGGAATCCTAAACTTGATTGTTCAAGTGATCATGAGATTCCCGATCAGGTCGAGAATGACGAGTTTTGGAGACTTTAGTTAGAATAAAAATGGAACAGGAGAAGATTAAGGAGTTATACAATTACGATGAACAGTATCGTGATTCAATAGCGACCGTAGACGAAAAGGGGAAAAGAATTTGGATATATCCTAAGAAACCAAAAGGGAGATATCATAACAAAAGGATAGTGGTTTCCATTGTCCTTTTGTCAATTCTATTTGCTGGTCCATTCATTAAAATTGGTGGCGAACCATTCTTATTGCTCAATATTTTTGAAAGGAAGTTTTCAATCCTTGGGGCTGTTTTCTGGCCGCAGGATTTCTTTATTCTGGCCCTAATGGCCATTAGTTTCTTTGTCTTTATTA
>CAYGKL010000151.1:0-5193 GCA_964350505.1 uncultured Roseivirgaceae bacterium
TTGAGAACGAAGAGTGAAGAAGTGAAAAAAGAAATGAAAGAGCTTTCTGATGCCGTGGGCAGCGGAGGTGGTTTCCGTTTCGGAAGAGGTGGAGGAGGAGACTCAGATGTTGTGCCTCTAAGCACTAAAGTTTCAGGGCTATCTCGTACGGTCTCTGGATCATTTGATGCTCCAGGCGCTTCAGTGCGTAAAGATTTGACTGACTATAGAGCTGAATTGGTTTCGCTAAAAGCTAAAGTAGATGCTTGGAAAGCCGCTAACTGGGATGCTTATTTAGCAGCAGTTAAAACGGTAGATTTCTCACCAATCGGTAACTAATTGAAGAATAAACATATAGTAAAGGGCGCTCGAAAGGGTGCCCTTTTTTTATGTCTATTTGTAAGAAGCAAATATGAGCAATACACATATGCTTTACTCGTCATTCAGAAGGAGAACATTTCGATGATAATCGAAAATGTACGACTGAAGAATCTCTAAAGGTATTCCACTTAGCATGCCAAGTATGACGGTTTAATTTTGGTATAGCTTTACTCCACTGTTTTCATTATTTTTCAACACCATGAAGCAAAACCTTATCCTAACTCTAGTCCTTGTATCTGTTTTCTCATGTTCTAAAAGCATACCTCCACCAGCACCTGTTGGCCCTTTACCAAGTTTAGCACAATTGGCTTGGCAAGAAATGGAGTACTATGCCTTTGTGCATTTCAATATGAACACCTTCACGGACATGGAATGGGGCTTGGGAGATGAGCCGCCTTCGAGCTTCAACCCGATAGAATTGGATACTCGACAATGGGCCAGAGTGGCCAAAGAGGCAGGTATGAAGGGCATAATCATCACAGCTAAGCATCACGATGGCTTTAGTCTGTGGCCTTCAGCATTCACGGAGCACTCTGTGAAAAACAGTCCATGGAAAAATGGAGAAGGTGATGTAATTGCAGAACTGGCCGCAGCCTGCAAAGAGTTTGGCTTAAAGCTGGGCATCTATTTATCGCCATGGGATAGGAATCATCCGGAATATGGTCAACCAGCTTATGTGACTTACTACAGAAACCAAGTGAAGGAGTTGCTGACCAACTATGGTGAGATCTTCGAGTTTTGGGTAGATGGCGCAAATGGTGGTGACGGTTACTATGGTGGCGCCAATGAGGTTCGCAATGTGGATAGAACCACTTATTACGATTGGGACAGCACTTTTGCTTTGGTAAAGTCGTTGCAGCCAGAGATCATCATCTTTAGCGATGGAGGTCCTGGAACGCGCTGGGTAGGCAATGAAAATGGCTTTGCTGGGGCAACCAATTGGTCGCCTTTTAGAAGAGAACTATTTGCCCCAGGTGTTGGGCCTTACAAGGAATCGCAGTTTGGACATGAAGATGGCGCTTATTGGGTGCCAGCAGAAGCGGATGTTTCTATACGTCCTGGTTGGTATTACCATGAAAGTCAGGATAACGAAGTGAAAAGCTTGAGCCATTTGCTTGATATCTACTATAAATCGGTGGGAAGAAATGCTAATCTGCTATTGAATCTGCCTGTGGATAGGAGAGGCTTAGTACATGAAAATGATGTAGCCGCTTTGATGGAATTGAGGAAAACACTTGATCAGACTTTTGCCAATAATCTAGCCTCAAAGGCCAAGGCATCGGCCAGTGTAGAAAGGGGTAAGGAGTATGTAGCCAGCAAAGCCATTGATGGATCTACAGCCACTTACTGGTCAACTCCAGAAGGTGAGATTCAAACTACTTTGACTTTAGAGTTTGATGAAGAGATTGACTTTAACCGCTTGATGCTGCAAGAAAACATAGCCTTAGGACAAAGAGTAAAAGCTTTTGAAGTTTGGGTGAAGCAAGGAGGGACGTTCGTGAAAGTAGCCTCAGAAACCACCATTGGCTATAAGCGCATCCTAAGATTAGAGGATATCACTACTTCAGCTATTCAGATTAGAATTCTGGATGCCAAGGCCGTGCCGACTATTTCTAATGTAGGGGTTTATTTGGCTGGGAGTGAGCTTGAGTTTGGGGAATAATTAGCAGATTCTTCGCTTCTCCCGATATCTATCGGGATTCGCTCTAAATGACGGTTACTGACGCTGAGGTTGGGGTCATTTCGAAGGAGGTACGACTGAGAAAACTTAAACTATTGTGTAAAAGATTTCTCCCTGCGGTCGAAATGACTGTAGTACCAACATTGTGCGTATAATTGTTTTTTCCTAACCGCCTAAAGGGGACTTTACATTATCAAAGTGGAATCTTCATCATTCACCCTTTAGGGCCGGGGTTTAATCTATGATTTGAAACAGGGGAGTAAGTCAATAAAGCAGTCCCCTAAACCACCTCAACCATTTCTTCTTGATTCTGACTGATTTGGCCTGCAATGCCATCCCAAAGCGCAATGCGGACTCTCAAGGCATCCTTAGCAATCTCAATCACTTCATTCCATTTCTGCTCATCATCGCCACAGAGTTCTTCAATCATTTTCATAGCCAATGGACCATGATCGCCACCATCGAGCTCTATATGTCTTTTAAGGTAGTAAGTCAGCTTGCTAAAAGAGGCCGATTCATCCTTTTCTTCAGCATTCTTAACGATTTTAATAAACATGTCAGGGATTAAGTCTTCTCTACCGAAAGTAAAGGCAGAAGCTATCAAGTGCGGTTTTCCGCTTTCAATAACATCGAAAGTAAATCGCATAAAACGCACTACAGCTTCATTCAGTTTTAGCTTCTCCTGGATTTCAGCCAAGTTATTATCAGACCTTACAAACTCAATGAACTGAGAGATTTTGAGGGTATTGGCACCCACCTGATCCATGGCATTGAGGTACATTTCAAAGTGGCTGTAATAGTTGCCTTCTTCATCTACATCGCTTTCTTCTTCCAATACAATTTCATTGATGAACCTTGTTAATGAAGGATTATACTTCGGGGTCCATGGCAAAGATGTTGAGGTTAACTCATTTTGTAAAGCCTTCAGCAGCGACATAAAATCCCAAACGGCATACACATGATTTTCCATGAAAACCTGTATGTCTGCAATATTGGAAAGCTGATGATAAAGTTGGTGGTTTTTTAAGTGGTCGGTATAAGGTTGAAGTTCTCTTTCTATCCAGGCGTTCTGCTCCATTACTTCAATTTTTTTGTTATGCTAACTACGGTTTAAAGTGGGTTGTTGGATGTTTTAGAAGAATATTTTTTCAAAGCTAGGTAAAGAAGATTAGGATGGCACCAATTGCCGTCATTAAAAGGATAAACTTTCTGAAGAGCGCATCATTGACTCGCTTTAGAATCCTTATTCCCACAAAAAGTCCTATAAAAATAGCGGGGATAAAAGCCATACTTACCTGAATAGTTTGCCAATCGATAGTACCCCAACTAAAAACATGAAAAGGCACTTTGAAGAGGTTGATAATCAGAAACAACCAAGCAGTGGTGCCAATAAAAGCATCTTTAGGGAGCCGCATGGCCAAGAAGAAAATGTTGGCGAATGAACCAGCTAAGTTGCCAACCATGGTGGTAAAGCCAGCCGTCAGACCCATTACTCCGGCAAATGAAATATGCTGGGGTACGTTTTTAGATTTGCGCTGATCCCACCAAAACATAACCAGCACAGAGATAAAGATGACTATAGCCATACTTTTTCTGAATGCATATTCTGGTAAGTTATCGCCAACCAATGTACCTATGATAACGCCTGCCATCATAAAGGGGAGTAAGCGGAAAAGGTATTTCCATTGCGCATGCCGATTGTAATAGATCACTGCGAAAATATCACCCACAATAAGCATTGGCAGTAATATGCCAGTAGAAGCCTTGGCATCGAATACAAACACCATGAGTGCCACTATGATGATGCTAATCCCTTTGATGCCCGACTTAGACAAACCGAGCACAAAGGCTGCCGCAGCAACGGTGATAATATCTACAATGGAGAGAGCCGAAAGCATGGGACTAAGATAGTAATGAAGTTTGGATGTGTTGAGGTTGACAGGTTTGGGAGTTTGATGTTTCGATTTACAGTATTTTCGCTATTATTAATTCAAACATCTGAGCTATTGCATCCGGAACTTTTTCAAATAGGTAACCAAACCATTTACTCCTATGGTGTTCTGATTATGATCGGAGCCTTTGTGGGCTATTTTTATCTATCTAGAACCTTTAAAAGGGATTTTAAAATACCAGACCATAAGACCCAGAACCTTGCATTGATTATGTTTTTTGCTGCCTTTATTGGTGGCAAGTTGTTATTCTATTTAGAAGATCCCAGTTTTTATTTCGGGTCAGTCAACAACTTGAAGAAAGATTTCGGTAACGGTTTTGTCTTTTATGGCTCATTGCTTTTTGCGGTGCCGAGTATGATTTGGTATGTGAAGAAAATTGGCGTTCCGGTATGGGCAGCATTAGATCACATAGCTATTGTGGCATGCATCGTTCATGGATTTGGACGAATGGGCTGCTTTCTGTCCGGATGTTGCTACGGAGTCCCGACCAATTCTGCCTTTGCCGTAACTTTCACTAATCCGTTGTCTAAAGCTCCACTTAATGAGCCTCTACATCCTACACAGCTTTATGAATCGACCTTTATTTTTCTGATCCTCTATTTTTTGTTCAAGTTCAAGAAGTACCAAAAGTTCAACGGTCAGCTGTTTCTACTTTATGTAATGATTTATGCTTTGGGTAGGGGCGTTCTTGAAATGTATAGAGGTGACGAAGCTAGAGGCTATATTATTGAAGGAATATTGACACATTCTCAATTGATCTCAGCAGTCCTTATTTTGTTGCTAGGCGGGGTTTATTTTTGGCTTTCGAAGCGCAATTCTACAGCGAAGGTTTAAAACGAAAAAAGCCTTAGATTTCTCTAAGGCTTTTAGCGGAACGGACGGAACCGCAACCTATTTTATCTATTTTTCATTATTTTAATTCATATTAATTAAAATAGACTCTCTAAAGTCATTTTTTTAGGCTCACTTTATTAAAATTGAATAACCCTGATAAAGCCAAAGCGAAAACCAAAGCGAAAACGTATTGAGATTTTTTTTCGAAATTGGGGTAAAGTTTAGCGTTTCCAAATGGCAAATTTCAATTTTAATCTACGTAATCCAGGTAAGCTTAGTGTTTGTCCTGTGAATCTGATTATTCGATACCAGGGGTATAAATTAGTTTATCCAACTGGAGAGAAAATCGAGCCATCTAACTGGCAG
>CAYGKL010000152.1:0-3157 GCA_964350505.1 uncultured Roseivirgaceae bacterium
AGAGTTGATGTTCCAGTAATGATTGGGGGTAAAATTGGTCCTTTGAGAATCAATGCAGGTCCATCATTTAGCTTTTTAACAAGTGCTGAAAGTGATGTTGCCGGAACAGTAACTGATATCAAAACCAACTATAGTAATACTACTGTTGGTTTTCAGGCAGGTATTGGTGTTGATATCTTAAAGTTTGTGATAGACTTAAAATACGAAGGCTCATTTGGCGAGAGATTTGGAGATTCTATTACTGCTGGTGGTGCTAGCTTCTCAACAGATGAAAGACCAAGTCAAATTGTACTAGGAATTGGTTTTAAACTCTTCTAGAAAATAGATAATCAAAGATTAATGAAGCCTTGGACTTAAAGCCGAGGCTTTTTCATTTTACGAATATTTGCTTTCTTGTATCCATCAAAACGATACAAAATGAAAAAGTTCTTCATGCTATTCTTCCTGATCGGAGGAATCAATCAAATAGTGGCTCAAAACGGTGCTTTTGGTCCAAGGGTCAGTTTAATATCCAATGAGTTGTCTTTATCAGATAACGTCAATAATGCCCAATCTGGTGATGCTGAATTTGGCTATCAGTTCGGTGTTTTCTCAAGAATAGGCTTGGGCAAGAGCTTTATGCTAATGCCTGAATTACTTTTTTCAGATACACAGGCGACTGTTTCTACCAATAATACACAGGCAAATTTGGACTTCAATCAAATCAATGTGCCGGTTAATCTGGGGCTTAAGTTTTTGTTTTTTAGGCTTCAAGCTGGACCTTCCTTTAACTTCATCACTAAGGCAGAGAGTAATATAAATGGTACAATTGAAGATATTAAAGACAATTATAAAAGTGCCACGGTTGGTTATCAGTTGGGTGTGGGGATGGATTTGTTGAATTTTCTTGCACTGGATCTAAAGTATGATGGTGCTCTTTCTGATATTAATAAAGAAGGGGTGGTGGGAGTAAGTGCGGATCAAAGACAAAAAATGCTCATTTTCGCGGTAGGCATTAAGCTGATTAGTGGTAAGAATAAGGTTAAAAAGAATGACAATTAATCATAAAGTAACAATCAGCATAGCTATTGTCTTCATCCTAATTTCAAATGCAAAAGCTTGGCAGATGGATGATGAGCTAGGAGTTTTAGCAATAGGCTTGGTGGTTTCAGATATTGATGCTTCAGAGAAATTTTACACCGATATAATTGGAATGGTTCCAGCAGGGCAATTCAGTCTCGATGAACAATGGAGTGAAGATGCAGGTGCTGCCAATAATAAGCCATTTTCTGTTAAAATGTTCAAGATGAAGAATAAGCCTTCAGCCACAATCCTTAAACTCGCCTATTTCGATAAAACTGCTAAGAATAAAGCGTCTAAAGGGATAGATATAAAATCAGGGGTCAATTATCTAACTTTTAGTTATGACGATTTAGCTCCAGTATTGACAAGAATTGAAAATGCGGGAATTAAGATTGTCGGTGACGTGAAAAGAGATAATTACAGAATAATTTTTATCCGTGATCCAGATGGAATATTTGTGGAGCTGATTGAGCGTAAATAAAAAGAAAGGAAGCCTAAAGGGCTTCCTTTCTTTTTTGGTTAGCTTTTTTCGTGGCCTCCACGTTCTTATCGATTCTGTGTTTAGGCCTACTCCATTTTATTTTTTCACCCTCTGGTGCCGTCATTTCCTCTGGGGCGAGTGGTGTTGGCTTAGCTCCTTTAGCATAAGGCTTCATTGGGTTGATGCCCAAGATTCTGAAGAGCTCCATATCTTCATTGACATCTGGGTTTGGTGTAGTTAAGAGCTTATCTCCCGCGAAAATAGATCCCGCACCAGCCATAAAACAAAAGGCCTGACCTTCTTTACTCATTTCAGTTCTACCAGCAGATAGCCTCACCGTAGTGCTTGGCAATACAATTCTTGTGGTAGCCACCATCCGAATCATATCCCAAATAGGAACAACTTGTTGTTCTTCCAATGGAGTACCTTCCACAGAAACCAATGCATTGATTGGAACCGATTCAGGCTGTGGACTTAATGAGGAAAGAGCAATCAACATTCCAGCTCTATCTTCAATAGATTCACCCATACCTATAATTCCTCCGCTACAAACCGTAACATTGGTCTTGCGAACATTCTTAAGTGTCTCCAACCTGTCTTCCCAACCGCGTGTAGAGATAATTTCTTTATAATATTCTTCTGAGGAATCTAAGTTATGATTGTAAGCGTAAAGTCCGGCTTCCGCTAATCTTTGCGCTTGGTTCTCGGTCAGCATGCCTAGTGTGCAGCACACTTCCATATCTAGAGAATTGATGGTGCGTACCATGTCTAATACCTGATCGAACTCTGGGCCATCCTCTACATTTCTCCATGCCGCTCCCATGCAAACTCTAGAAGAACCAGAAGACTTGGCTCGCAAGGCTTGCGCCTTTACTTGATCAACGGTCATTAAGTCATTCGTCTCAATATCAGTATGATAGCGAGCAGCTTGAGGGCAGTAGGCGCAGTCCTCAGGACAACCTCCAGTTTTTATAGAAAGCAAAGTGCTTACCTGAACCTCATTCGGATTATGGTATTTTCTATGTACCGAAGCCGCCTCGTATACTAGGTCTAGTAAGGGTTTATTGTAGATTTCAAGAATTTCCTCTTTCGTCCAGTCGTGTCTTAGTTCGCTCATTTATTCTTGTTAACAGATGGCAAAATAGTCAGGTGGTTCTTCAACTCCAATAACAAACCCTATATTTGCAGCCATGTCGGGAATTTACCTCTTATTAGGATCAAATATTGGAAGAAGATTCAAAAATCTTGAGCGCGCAAGAGAGCTTATTGTAAGTAATGGGATAACCATCAGGAAGGAGTCTAGCATTTATGAAACTGCTGCATGGGGAAATGAAGATCAGGAAGCATTTTTGAATCAGGTAATTGAAATAGAAAGTAATAAGGCTCCACAACGCCTTTTGAAAATCACTCAGCAAATTGAGAATGAGATGGGCCGAGTGCGTTATGAAAAGTGGGGCAAAAGGCTAATTGATATAGATATTCTTTATTTCAAAGATTTGATTTTCAATGAAGATGACTTAAGCCTTCCGCACCCAGGTATCGCAGATCGCAGGTTCACTTTGGTACCTTTAGTTGAAATTGCTGCCGATTTAGAGCATCCTGAATTGAAGAAAA
>CAYGKL010000152.1:3257-5132 GCA_964350505.1 uncultured Roseivirgaceae bacterium
AAAACCCAGACAGAGCTACTTGAACTCTGTCAGGATTCTTTAGATGTCACTGAGTTTATCAACTAATCCTTCTAATACTGATGAAAGGCATCTGAAACGAACTTCAGAACAACTGGTAAAGACTCTCTCCAGTAGGTCCAGGTATGTCCTCCCTGGCGTACTCTATATTCATGATTAATTTCTTTTTTGCGCATGGCAATATGCACTAGGCTATTTCCTTCATAAAGAAAATCGTCATCTCCACAATCAATGAACCATCTGACTGAATTCAGCGCTTTAGCATCAACCTCCTCAACTAGGGAGACAGCATTATGTCTCTTAAAGTAGGTTTCCATCTCTGTGCTTGAACCTTTAAAGTTCATTCTCTCGGCTTGTTGTTTGAATTGATCCAATGAAAGTGGGCCAATATAAGCACTCAAAGGAGCAGCAGAAGAAAATAAATCAGGCCTATGCATAGCATACATAAAGGTGCCACCGCCTCCCATTGATAGGCCAGAGATTGCTCTAAATCTTTTTTCTTTCTTAATTCTATAAGTACTTTCCACATGGGGCATAAGCTCCTCAAAGAAGAAATCCTCATATCTCCAGTCTTTCTGGAGGTCATTGAAATATCCCATCTGGCCAGTTTTGGCATCTGGCATAACAATGATCATTGGGGTGGCAGTACCATCATTAATGGCATTATCTGTGATGCGAAGTACTTCGCCAAACTGCACCCAGCCAGTTTGATCATCACCAGCACCATGTAAGAGGTAAAGCACAGGATAGCTTCTTTCAGACGTTTCATAGTCTGGGGGGAGGTAGATGGCGAATTTTCGATCCATTTTAAGGATATCGCTTTTTACAGAAAGGTTGTCGAAGACTTTGCCTCGTTGAGCAAGGGTTGTATTTGTGATTAAAAAGAGCAGAATGAGGAGGATTGCATTTTTTTTCATCTTGTAGATATTTGTTTGGCCCGGTTTAATTCAAATTGATAGACTTGTCTTCCTAATTCCGCTAAAAATGGAAGACCCTTTTCTGAGTATTCATAAATACCATCGTTGAAGATACCGTTCTCGTTGATATGAACTGTGGCCGATAACATAAATTCGATATTATTTTGCTCGTCAACAAAGTAGGCGGCATCGGTCAGTGTTCCATAGGCCATTCCGATTTTATCATAAACTCTAATGTGCTCTGGAATTGGGGATTGATCATCTCCGAACATCAAGAATTTGACATAACTGTCATAGTGTTCTATATCGTTATAATTGGGGTATTCACTTTCTTTTGGCAATCGACTCATCCAATGTCTCAGAAATGTGTAATCCTCCTCTGTTATATTGAATCGTTCATTTTCAGGAAGACTTTCCGGGAAAATAATGGATTTGATCATTTTATTAAGGCTCTCCAATGCAAAGTAATTTTTCTCAGAAAAGTCGAAGGGTTCGTTGTACAGATTTCCTGCATCATCGGTATAGCCAACGCCTTTGATCATTCTTTTCAGTGCGAAAGAATGTTTGTCGACCACTGAGGTTTTAGCGGCTATTATTTCAACGCCTTCTTCCATAAAAAATCTCAATGCCATTGTGTTTTTGTTTTCGGCACCTAATTGAAATTTATGGTTGATATGGGCTGGACCAATGTTTCTTTTTTGAAGTTCTTGATTGATATAATCCCTTCCCAAGAACTCAAAAAGGTAATTATAGGCTTCGTTATCGCTAACTAAGAATATCTTCTTTATCATGTGCGCGACTGTCGCTTTACCATTTTCTTGGGTGGAATCACCCGGTAAAATCACTTCATTGGTTTCGGGATTGAAAATTTCAAAAGGGCTTTCTTTGGTAATACTTGAACCTTCATCTTGTAATTCCTTGATTCGCTGAAGCGCTAGAA
>CAYGKL010000153.1:0-5105 GCA_964350505.1 uncultured Roseivirgaceae bacterium
TAAGGTAGGTTTCTTACGTTCTCAGATTCCATTGTTCTTAATGCTACTTTAACACCAGCCTTAGACATAACTCCTGGGTTAGCGTAAGCTGCGTCATAGTTATCTGAATCTCTAGTAGGGATAGATTGTACAGGGCCTGTAATTACTGGGTAACCAGATTTTGCAATCTCATCAGCTACTCTCCAGCCTTCGGCAACGCCTGTAAGGATAACTTGCTTGTAACCTCTACCTTTGGCCCATTCAATAGCATTCTGAATGTCTTGAGCAGCATTCACTTCAATAAATACTGGCATTTCGCCTTTAACGACAGGCACAAGGGCTTCAATTTCTGGGTAGTTTCTTAGGTCACTTGCACCTTCAATTTTAGCATAAAGTTCAGCTTTGTCCCAAGCATCATTTACTTCTTTCAATGCTCTCTCTTGACGCTTCTTCATCTCGTCTTCTGAAAGTCTTCTGAATCTACGTCCGCCACCAACTGAAGGATAGTTCATCACTATTCCTCTTTGGCCAGCAAACATTTGATCTGGAGTATATCCGAAAAGATTGATTGTAGCAGCAGTTCCTGGAAGCATTCCCCCTTGAGGCATTGTCCACACAGTAGTTACACCACTTACTCTTGTCACTGGAATAGCCACTGAGTTAGGGTTTACGGCAGTTAAGGCCTGCATTTGAGGAGTTAATGCTCCAAATTCTCTGTAGTCATTGGCTTCAGCAATACTACCAATTTCAGCAAGTCCTAGAGAAGTACCTCCATCTATCATTCCTGGATAGATTTCCTTTCCTTCTACATCAATGACTTCTGCATCGTTAGGGATAGTAACATTAGCGCCAACGGCTTCAATGATACCGTTATTGATTACAATTGTACCGTTCTCGATAATACCATTGGTTACCGTGAAGATCTTTGCATTAGTTAATGCGAATTTGCCATTTCTGGCTTTCATTACCTGATCATCCTCTTGTCCAAATGATAGAAGGGGGATCAAAGCAAGCATTATTAATGCAGAAAACAGTTTTCTAAGTTTTGTCATGTCTTCTATTATTTTTTATTTGAGAATAATTCTTCAAAGCTGAACACATAAGCATCTTCCATACATCTGTGCTGATCTTCTCTGTTGAAGATAGTTACAGCTTCGATAGAAGACTCTGGGTCAACGTACAATCTCTGGTCACTTTTGTCAATGGCTTTGTCGAAGTATTTGATACCATCAACAAAAGTCATGAGTGGAATTGCATAAGTAGACAATGGATGAGCATTGAAGATAGCAATGTCAGCATCTTTCCCTACTTCAATCGACCCAACTCTTTTGTCAATACCCAATTGCTTCGCAGGATTCAGAGTGATTAGTGCTAATGCTTCATCATCTGAAAGGTCGCCATACTTCTGAGTCTTAGCAGCTTCGTGGAAAAGGTGACGAATCAACTCTCCAGAATCTGAATTGATAGAGGTTAAAACTCCATTTTCAGTTAAGATAGCTGCATTGTAAGCAGTTGAATAGTAAACTTCTAATTTGTACGCCCACCAATCGGCAAATACAGAAGCACTTGCACCGAAAGCTGCCAATTCAGGCGCTACTTTATAAGCCTCGTTAGCATGTTGGAAAGTAAGCTTTGGAATTCCGAAGTCACTGAATACTTTCATCAACATATAAATCTCATCAGCACGGTAGGAGTGGCAGTGCACTAGCACATCACCATTCATGATGTCTACCAATGTCTGCATTCTTAAGTCATACTCAGGAGCAATTTTGCGAGGGTTTTTATCAGCATTGAAAGCGTCCCACTTCTTTTTATACTCAACTGCTTGAGCGAAAGAAGTTCTAAGCATATTTTCAACACCCATTCTACTTTGAGGCTGAATTCCTCTAGATCTACCACCTCTAGTTGGGTTTTCACCCAATGCGAATTTGATAGTTCTTGGAGCGCCTTCAAAACGGATCATATCAGGATCTGTCTGTCCGTAACGAAGCTTCATAGTTTCGTTTTGACCCCCAATTACGTTGGCAGAACCGTGCATTAAGTGGATGCTAGTTACACCACCAGCCAATGCTCTATAAATAGAAACATCGTAAGGGTCAACCACATCTTCCATACTTACTTCAGAAGTAACTTGGCTAGTACCTTCATTAATGGCAGAACCAGCAATATGTGAGTGCGCATCAATAATTCCAGGCATTAAGAATTTACCAGTGATATCGACCGTCTCAACTCCATTTGGAGCTCTTAAGTCTTTACCGATTCTGGAAATCTTTCCATCTCTTACCAATACATCAGTATTTTCGAGCGTTCCATTGGTCACTGTCAATACAGTACCACCTTTGAACAGTACATCACCTTTTGGAGCTTGTGCGAAAGCAGTAGTACATAGCACAAGCATTAGTGATAGGAGTATATTTTTTATTTTCATAGTCTTCATCTTATTGATCGTCTTTAGTAGCTGTCAGAGCAATAGTAACATTGAAAGCAGTAACTGTGGCTTGCGCATCATAGCTTTTACCGTTTATCGTACCGTTCACAACAATATCAACAGATTGGCCACCTGCATCAACAGTAAAGTCGAAGGTTAATTCACCATCTCTGAAATTAACATTGTTCATATTATTATCTGGAGAACCATCATCACTTGTAAGCACGCCTGTATAAATGGCGCCTTCTTTTTTGATAATCATTTTGCCTCCTTGTTCTCCGCCAGGAGTTTCAAGAACATATGTCCAGCTTCCAACTATTGGGTCTCCACTTGTGGCAGCAGCTGCACCTGGTTTAGCAGTAGCTTTGGCTTCTTTAATTTCATATTCGTATTTGTCGCCATCTACGAACATCATTTTCACCTTAGCATCTTTAGCAAAAACAGGAGCAGTAGTAACCATTACATTGGCAATTTTACCTTGCTCAACAGTTCCAGTAATGTTTGAAATACCCAGTATGTTAGCAGGATTAGTGGTTAATGCAGCTAAAGCAGCATCTTCAGTCAGGCCATTATCAATGTAAGTTTTTACATTTTTCACTATTGAATTTGATCTAACATTTCCAACAGCAAAACCGAAGTTGATTCCAGCTTCTGAAAGTTTTCCAGCTTGTCCAACATGGATTTTATAGAATTCCATTTTTCTGGCTTCCATAGCTTTCATATCGTCAGACTTATCGTCTTCTTTCGCTTCTTTTGGCTCGTCTGGCAAATCTAAAGAAAGGAAGATTGGCGTGTTGGTAGATTTCAATTCGTCTGTCAATTCCCAAGCTTGCTTTACACCAGCAACAATAAGTGGGAAGCCTAAATCCTTTTGAAGTCTCATAGCTCTTCTCACATCCAAAACACCATCTACGTTGAACATAACTGGCTTTTGATTTGAAATTACAGGGAAGAATGCTTGACTCACTCTGTCATTTTCTGGTCTTGGAAGGCCAGAAGGGTTTTCGGCATAAAGCTCAAAATGTCTTTTGTCTTGCACTGCATTTCTGTAGAGGTTTCTCCACTTAGCCATCATTCCTAGAATGTTACCAGGATATGCACCAGGAGCACCAACCCACTGAGCAAATAGAGCCACATCTTTCTTTAGAATGATTTCATCAGCATGATCAGCATCGTTCAACAGAATCAATGAGCTAGAACCAGGTAGCATTCTACCATAAGGTACAGCATTAGAAATAGCGAAACCGGCTTCTCTTAAACTACCAATGGAAGAGCTTGAGATATCTATTTGCTCAATCACACTATTTTCAGGTGTAATTCCCGCATAATCATTTGGCGGGTCCGGGGTGAAAAGGTTTTGAGGTCTTTCAGGATTCTCAGGTCTTTTAGTTCCAGTGTTAGACATGCCATCTATAAAGGCAGCATAAACATAAAGTTTGGAAGCGTCAATAACCTGCGCATCGGCAGGAATAGATACATTCTTTCCTACACTTTGAATGAGGCCGTCTTTAATGACCACAGTAGTTTCTTTCAGTTCTGTCCCAGGTTTAGTGATAACCGTGGCGTTGGTAAGCGCATAAGTTCTGGTAACAGCAGACTCCCCTGTAGGGTCGCTTTGTGCCCAGCTACTTAATGTGATCACCGACAAGGAAAGTAGCAACACCGTGTGAAGACTTAACTTTCGGATTGATTTCATATTTAGCAATTTAGTTTAGTGTTAGATTCAAGCAGATAAGATAATGTATTAACCACTTGCTTTCAAAGTCAAATATGATAGTGGTCAGATTAAAGTTTTAGGGGCTAGAAACTGCTCAACAATTTTATCGATACACTTTATTGCAACGCAAAATTTTCATTTTCTTGGTTTAAAAGAAAATTGAATTCATCGAAACAGAGGCTGTGATTTTAATCTTTTGAATGCCACTTGTAACCCTTTTGATATTCTTCTGTTTAAGGATTAAGGATGGAAAAAAATGTCCCAAAATCGAACGATGAAATAGCTGCTTTTATTCAAGAGCATTTCAGTCGATATTATGCCACCTTTCAAAGTATCTCTGAAGTAGCCAGATTTCAGTTTGAATCTCGATTATGGAAATCTCAAAGAAACGCAAACTCGAGTAGGTTAGACCTAATTAAAAAAAGCGTAGAAGTTTGTAAAGATTCTTTGCTCAATAGACTGATTGAAGATAAACAGCCCAATGAAACTTGGAATCAAATAAAAGAATTAGTCCTTGAAAGTGAGCCAAGAGCTCCTAAATCTATATTAGATAGCTTCTTATTCAGTATTGAGCAATCACTTTATCCTCTCATTCTGCCAACTGATGCTAAACTTGAATTAGACGATTTGCTCAAAAGAGATTCTAAAGAGGTTAAAACGTTCACAAGTAAGAGTTCCTTTGAAGAAATTAGTCGTGAAATTCTGACTTCACTTGAATTTGAGTCTAAATTTTACAACCTGACGAATGACATCAAACAGTTGTCTGAAAATCTAAGGCAAAAGTTCTCTTCAGTACCAATAACCATTACTCTTTTTTCCAAACTGTTCTATCGAAATAAGCACTGCTATTTAGTCGGTTTCATACAACAGGAACAAAATATTTCGCCATTTGCGATAGCCTTTATCAACGATGAAGAGGGGATTAAAGCTGACGCCTTCTTTTTTACTGAATCTGAGATTATCCGAATTTTTGAGTTTACA
>CAYGKL010000154.1:0-2510 GCA_964350505.1 uncultured Roseivirgaceae bacterium
TCATTAACATACCTCTGTTCGATGAAATCACAGGAAAGCCTTTGGGTGAAGGGAATAGTGTCTATCAATATTCAAGTACAATTCTATCAGACTATACTTTCCCTAATGCAGGAAAACACTCTCTTAAAATAGCGCAATACATGCGCTTAGAAACACTAGAAGGGGTTTACTCTGTGGGTGTTCGAGTTGAGAACTCCAACTAAAAACTCTTTTTGTTCACAGACGCACTATTTGGTGTTGTCAACAAAGAGCAAAAATAACTAATCAATCAACTCCAAAAACCTCCCGACTTTATCCTTAAGTCCTGATCCATTCTGCCAGTAATCTCTGGAATGCATTGCTCGATATGGCCAGTTTTTAAATGTTAGCAAGGCTGGTCGATAAACAAAAGGTTCTTTTACGCTCGAGGCACTATAAAAGGAGTTATCATCTGTAAATATTAAGCCTACATACTTACCTCTTCTTGTTAAGACTACATCAGCATAGGGTGAATTGATTTGCATTTTAATGGGAAGCTCTGCTTCAAAATTTGCCAATCGGTGCTTCAAAAACCACTCGGGCTCAAAGGCGTGATCAACAGTTTCGGTAAGCTCAAATTCTTTTTCAGAAACTTCTTGTGCATATTTTAAATAGGCTTTTAGCAATTTAGGCCCTTCATTTTTGGCTTGATCTACTTGCAGCTGTTTGGCAGTTATAGAAGTAACAATTATCACTTTCTGCTTTGCTCTAGTGATAGCCACATTGAGCCTATTCTCCCCTCCTACCTGATTCAAACTTCCAAACTGCGCAGTGAATTTGCCATGAGCATCTGGTGCATAAGCGGTTGAAAAGATGATCACATCTCGCTCATCTCCTTGAACATTTTCAATATTCTTCACGAAAAGGTCACCCTCACCTAAAAGGCCTTCATTCTCTAATAAGTCAATAATCAAGCCTTGCTGAACCGCATTAAAAGTAACTACACCGAGAGAATACGCTGTTTTCTTTCTTAGATAAGATTTAATGACTTCTACTACCTGATTCGCCTCAGCTTCATTACGCTGCTTTTCCCAAACCCCGTCAACTTTAATGTATTCGATAGCTGGATCGGTACTATTAGCTATCGTAAACTCAGGAATCATAGAGAGCTTACCTTGATAAAAATGTTCATTGGAAAATTGAATGAGCTCTTGGGACTGGCTTCTGTAATGCCCTTGAAGGCTCACGTGCATCAAGTAATTTCTACTTAACTCCAGCAACGACTCCACCTCTAGTGCCACTTCTTCCGATTCATCTTCCCAACGGACTCTGTATAAATCATTGGGTCTCAGTTGCTGATCATCCCCTGCGATGACTACTTGTCTACCTCGATAAATCGCTGGAATTCCTTTCTCTGCAAAACACTGGCTAGCCTCATCAAAAATCACCAGATCAAATACAGGCTCCATAGGGAAAATAGCAGACACAGCTTCTGGAGAAGCCAACCAACAGGGTACTAGATTGAACAACTCTTGATAGAACTGATTGATCACCCTTCTAATAGGCCAAATCCTTCGTTTCTTGGTGACTTGGTGTTGCAAATCACGATAGGTAACCATGTTATTGAGTCGGTTAAATTCTACTCCGTCATAAGTTCTTTCTCTAGCTCTTTGAAGTAAAATTTGATTGCTAGCTTCAGCTTTTTCCTCTACAGCCTGTTGCAATTCGGCCACTCGCTTATCAAATTTGAGCGTGGAAACCGATCTCAAAATAGGGTGTTTGCTTTCAATATGATCGATCCAAGCCAACCTCACGCTATTGTTGAAAACATCAATTACTTCCGTCTTTGATTCTATATGCAAATCCAATAAGCGATCCACTACGGCCAATTCCTGTTCAGAAAAGGAATCTCTAAGCTTGTCTAATTCACAAAGCGTATCAAAATCCTTTTTTAAGGTTCTTCGCAAGGCTTTAAGAAAGTCTTCATTGAGCAATAACTTATCAACCTGGGGTGGTTCAATATATTTGTTCCACCTCTTCCTCTTGGACGGCAAGCCTTCCAAAGCCTCTCTAAGTTCCTTAATCTTAGACCTAAACTCTTTAGCAGAAAACTTCTGCAGTTTGAAATACTCATTGAAATTGGCAAAAGAATTAAATCTTAATTTACCCTGAACTGCCATTTCAAGGTTATCTAACCAAAAGTTAATTTCGTGCTGAGCGTGTGTTTTAGGTACCGAATCAATCCAACCCACACTTCTCAATTTGGTCAGTTGATGCTGCAAATTCAAGCGGTTATCAATTCGTTCCGTTAATATTTGTAACGCTGGCTTATCGTCACGCAAACCATTTGCAACTAAGATCCTAGCCAAACGTAGTTTCTCCTTAGAAAACCTCCATTTGAGTGACTTCCAGAATGATTTTTTAGCATCAGTGCGCTGTTTCAGAATGAGTTGAACCTCTCCCATTTCATTTGTGGGAATACTTTGTTCTACCCCATTACCTTCGAAGCATTTGTTGAGAAGATTTCTGGTATTCTTTAACCAAAGCTGTTC
>CAYGKL010000154.1:2610-5100 GCA_964350505.1 uncultured Roseivirgaceae bacterium
TGCTTGAAATCCGCAAAACTTACGCGCTCCGACCATGGATGTTCCTCTGCATCGAGTGCACTGGCATAATCCAAGTAGAGGTCGAGTTTTGAAATAAACTTACCCAGTGAATTGAAGTGAAAAGAGGCATATTCCTGTACCATGGGAATACTCTGTTCGTCAGGATAGGAGGTTAAATAGAGTTCTTTAACTGAAAGTCCACACTCAGAATTATCAAAAAGTGATGCCTTGTATTCCTCCAGCTCATCAACTACTTCTTCGATGGTAAGACTTGCTTGTCGAAATTGGCGATCAAGCTGAAGGGCATCGAGGTTATTATTGCTGCGCTTATATTCTTGTAGTCGATCAATTTGTCGAGCGATCTTATCATAGATTTCTTTCCGGTCTGATTTGAAATCATGAACCAACGCTGCAAATTCATGAATATCATGGCTTTTCAATCGATTATAAACCACATCTAAAGCCGCTCTCTTTTGACTAATCACTAGCACCTTTTTTCCTCTGGCAATAAAATCTGATGCGAGATTACAAATGAGTTGAGACTTGCCTGTTCCGGGAGGGCCTTGCACCACAATTGAATTTCCTTTTTTAACTGCCTTTAAAGCATTCTCCTGATAAGCATCTAATGGAAATGGCGTGAAGGTTTCATCTTCCTTTACTGAATTAAGAAAGAAGGTTTCTGGATTGAAGTTAGCATCAACGGCTTCTTGACTCCCAATAGCTCTTTCTTCAAAAAACGTCTGTAGCGATTCATAAGCGTCTTTTTCAAGGAGAAAATCATAGTCTGGAACGAGATAGGAATCTGCCTGAGGAAAAAGGCCCAACACTGCCTGCATCTTCAAACTGAGTTCACCCAGGTCATACTTTTTCTCGAGCTGATCTTTGATAAGATTAGAAAAAGGTTCCAGCTGTTCAGCATAAAATTCCCGACTAAAGGGAATGTCAATGCTGCTTTCGGTCACCTGCTCATAAAGTTGGTTCTTGAAGGAAGTTACATGCTTGTCATAATCATCAAAGGTATGTTCTACTAAATCCTCCTCCAGTTTCAATTCATTATAATGACTGAAAGCCAGCAGTAGACTTTTGTTAAAGCTGATGTTAACATCCTTCTTGAGGCAAAGCTCCCAATGGTCTTTCTCAAGACTCAACTCTACAGGAAAAAAACATAATGGTGCACGCAGCATAGTACCATCATTGAACTTTCCTTCTACAAAAGGCCAGCCCACATACATATCTCTTGCCCCAGATTCTTCGAAAAGGAATTTCTCTCTTCGATTTAATTTCTTGAGTCTTTGGGCGATTTTATTGGAAAGCTCATCTCTTGAATCAGATTGAGGCACTAGTTTAATATGACTTTTCTTGGCAATGAGTTGCTCCATGATTTGCCAAGAGGGTTCACCATTGACATGATCCAGATCGTGCAGATCGATGAACTGCTCCACATTCAACTTCAGCAATAACAAAGACCTATTGTTACCAGAAAGGTTGGTTAATCGCTTGAGGTATGATTGGAGGATGTCCTTCATTGGTGCTGTTAGTGGAGTTACAGTCTTATCCTAAAATAGGAAAAGTTATTGGTGTATCTGTTATCTGTTAATCGGAAAACAGAAATCAGGAATATTTTAAATCCTGATTTCTAATCAACTGATTAACCGATTCACTGCTCCTCCGATCACTTCTTCCCAAAGGGAGAATCCGGTTCTTTGGCGAATACATTGAAGACAATTTTATCCATTCTGCCAGGCATCCATTTATTAAGGAAAACCGCCAGTTTACCTTGTGAGGTAAATACAATGTCCCTTTTGCGCTTTTTAATGGCTTTGATAATGCCATCAGCTACTTTTTCGGAAGTCATCATTTTGCCCTCATCTCTTGGCGACTCTCCTTGTGAAGTTCCATCTGCAGTAAGTGCAGCATTGCGAATATTCGTTCCGGTAAAACCAGGGCAAGCCACTAAAACATGAACTCCTCTATGCATCACTTCTGTGCGAAGCGATTCAAAAAAGCCATTCATGGCATATTTAGAGGCCGTATAAGCCGTTCTGGCTGGAGTACCTCGGTAGCCATTGATAGAGGAAATTCCAACAATAGATCCTTTGCTCTTCAAGATATGTGGAAGACAGTATTTGGTAGCGTATAGGGTGCCATTGAAGTTGATGTCCATCACTCTTTTGAAGACATCTAATTCAATCTCTTCGAATAAGGCTCGCATACTAATGCCCGCATTATTGATAAGGATATCAATTCCACCAAAAGATTTAATAGTCTCTTTTACGAGTTGAGCATTATCGGCTTCTTTGGATACATCTAGTCTGAGACAAAGATTAGCCGCACCCATAGCATCAAGCTCAGAACCTACCTGATTAAGTCGTGTTTCATTCCTGCCAGTAATGACCACTTTTGCCCCAAGTTTGCCAAAGGCCAAAGCCAAGGCTTGCCCAATTCCCGAAGATCCACCAGTGATGATGACTACTTTATCTTTCATAGTTT
>CAYGKL010000155.1:0-4974 GCA_964350505.1 uncultured Roseivirgaceae bacterium
GCTATGGCTATGGCTATGGCTATGGCTATGGCTATGGCTATGGCTATGGCTATGGTTATGGCAATTACGGAGGTGGGTATTACTCTGATGAAGAAAATCAGAACAGAACTAAAAAGTCGCTATTTAATTGAAGCACGAAATCTTAAGGCATTTCTAGTATGAATAAAACCTTATCATCAACTTGAATAAATCTAAATCAGCATTTAAATACTTTTATTCAGTAGTTGGGGCTAGACTTTTTATGATGCTATTATTTAGTCTCTTTGTCGGCTTTTTAGATGGGATCGGGCTAACAATGTTTTTGCCTTTGATTCAAATGGCTAGTGAGGGAGCATCATCTGGAAATTCCATGGATATAGGCAATTTGGGTTCAGTTGTTACAATGATTGAGAGCTTAGGAATAACACTCAATGTTAAATCTATATTGATTATGATCAGTGTATTTTTTGCATTAAAAGGTGCGATTAAGTTTATTGAGGCTAGCTATAAGGTTATTGTATTCCAATTTTTCATGAAAAGTTTGAGGGTCAGTAATGTTCAGCTTTTATCTAATTATAGATATTCGGCTTTTGTTACTTCTGATGCAGGAAGAATTCAAAACACATTGAGTGGAGAGATGGCTAGAGTAGCATCAGCCTTTGGTTTCTATCAAAGCGCATTGCAATCTGCTACTATGATCATAGTTTATATGTCTTTAGCGTTTATGACGAATGCGCAATTTGCCTTACTTATATCCGTTGGGGGGATATGTTCAAATTTGATATTTCGAACAATCTATTTAAAAACCACTCAAATATCAAGAACGATAACCAGCATAGGCCATGAGTACCATGGTCTCCTGATCCAAATGGTAGCCAACTTTAAATACTTGGTGGCTACGGGGCAAATGAAAAAGTATTCCAATAAGCTCCTAAAATCTGTTGATGATATGGTTTTTAATAACAAAAAAATAGGAATCTATAATTCTATACTTCTAGCTGTTAGAGAACCTATAATTATCATTGTCGTCATGTTGGTAATTCTCATTCAGATAAGCTTAATGGGCAAAACTATTGGGCCGATAATATTGGCATTGTTATTTTTTTATCGAGCGCTCAATTTTGTTATTAGTTTACAAACTCAGTGGAATTCTTTTTTGAACAACAAAGGTGCCTTAGAGAATTTACAAGATTTTCAAGAAGAATTATCTAGATTTCAGGTAAAGGACTTGGGTGAAGAATTCAAAGGTTTAGTCTCTACAATCGATATAATTGATGGTTCGTTTTCTTATGGCCAAACATCAATTTTGAAAAATATTGATTTAACTATTTACAAAAATACCACGATTGCATTGGTAGGTGAATCTGGTTCTGGAAAAACAACACTTGTTAATATTATTTCAGGTCTATTGAAGTTTGATAATGGTACTGTAAAGTTAGACGGTAAAAATATTGATCAGATTCATTCATCAACATTTCAAAAGAAAATCGGTTACATTACTCAGGAACCAGTTGTGTTTAATGATTCCATTTTCAACAATATTACGATGTGGGACCAACTGAGTCAAACTAATCTGGAGTCTTTTTGGTATGCACTCCGGTTAGCGTCTTTGGATGATTTTGTTCATAGCCTAGAGAAAAAGGAACATACAGTTCTAGGAAATAGTGGTATTAATCTTAGTGGTGGACAAAAACAAAGGATATCAATTGCAAGAGAGCTTTATAAGAATATTGAAATCCTCATTATGGATGAGGCAACATCTGCATTAGATTCCGAGACGGAGCTAGCCATTCAAGAAAACATTGATGCATTGAAAGGCAAATACACCATTTTTATTGTTGCGCATCGATTATCAACAATAAAGAATGCTGATGTTGTTGTATTAATGGATAAGGGTCAGATTATTGCCAATGGAAGTTATCAGAACCTTTTAAAAACTTCGAAAAAATTTCAAAGAATGGTCACTTTACAAGAGCTGGTCAATAGTTAACAGAATTTGAAATGGAAAATTTTTTTACCCACGAAACGGCTGTTATTGATCTAGGCTGTATAATAGGCGCAAATACTAAGATCTGGCATTTTTCCCATATTATGAAAGATTGTGTGATCGGTGAATCATGCAATCTCGGGCAAAATGTGGTAGTATCTCCTCAGGTAATATTGGGTAAGAATGTTAAGGTTCAGAATAATGTGAGTATCTATTCAGGTGTCATTTGTGAAGATGATGTGTTTTTAGGCCCTTCCATGGTATTTACTAATATCCTCAATCCAAGAAGTGCCGTAATCAGACGAGATCAGTATGTAGAAACCTTGGTCAAAAAGGGGGCTTCCATAGGTGCCAATGCCACCATCGTTTGTGGAAATGAGATAGGCGAGTTTGCACTAATTGGAGCAGGAGCGGTAGTCACTAAACCGGTTTTACCTTATGCATTGATTGTTGGTAACCCTGCCAAACAAATTGGTTGGGTGAGTGAATATGGACACAGATTAAACTTTGATTGTGATGGCCTTGCAGAGTGTCCAGAGTCACATCAACAGTATCAATTAGAACAAGGTAGAGTTAAACGTATAGCATGAAGAAATTTGCGTTGATTGGTGCGGCTGGATATATAGCGCCTAGGCATTTCAAAGCAATAAAGGATACGGGTAATCAATTGGTGGCCGCTTTAGATAAGTTTGACAGTGTAGGAATCATTGACTCTTATTTTCCTCAAGCCGACTTCTTCACCGAGTTTGAAAGATTTGATAGGCATCTTGAGAAGAAGAGGCATAACTTTGAAAAGATTGATTATATAAGTATTTGTTCTCCAAATTACCTTCATGATGCCCACATCAGATTTGCCCTGAGAAGTAATGCTGATGCTATTTGCGAAAAACCGCTAGTGCTTAATCCATGGAATGTGGATGCATTGGAGAAAATCGAGGAAGAAACAGGTAGGAAGGTGAATACAATACTTCAACTGAGGTTGCACCCCGCAGTGATTGCTTTAAAGCTAAGAATTGAGTCTACTCCAAAAACGGATAAGTACGATATAGATTTAACCTATATTACTTCCCGAGGACATTGGTACTTTATTTCCTGGAAGGGTGACGTGTCTAAATCTGGCGGAATAGCCACAAATATAGGTGTCCACTTTTATGACATGTTGGGTTGGTTATTTGGTAAGGTCCAAGATAATATTGTTCATATCCATGCAGCCGATCATGCTTCAGGATATCTTGAGTTTGAAAAAGCAAGGGTAAGATGGTTTTTGTCCATCAATGCCCAGCATTTGCCTGAGGAGGCTAGGGTTAAAAATCTAACCACTTTCCGCTCTTTGACAATTGAAGGAGAGGAATTCGAGTTTTCTGGTGGTTTCACGGAGCTTCATACCGAATCATATAAGCATATCCTTTCCGGTAAGGGGTTTTCATTGGCTGAGAATAGGCAAGCAATTGAGATAGTTCATCAGATCAGAGATAAAAAGACTACTCCTTTAAAAGGAGATTATCACCCTTTGGCAGGGAAATTCAATATTCAATAATTCAAATTATATCAAGTGAATAATCTAAAAGACTCTAAAATATTGGTCATTGGTGGAGCAGGGTTCATCGGTAGTTTTGTGGTAGCAGAACTTCTCAAAGAAGAGGTGGCCGAAGTTGTAGTTTATGACAATTTTGCTAGGGGTAAAAAGGAATATCTGGTCGATCAGTTAAAGGATTCACGTTGTACTTTATTTCCAATTGGAGGAGACATCAGAGAAATAGATATTCTTAACGAAGCAATGAAAGGCAAAGACTATGTCATCAGCCTAGCAGCCATGTGGTTGCTTCATTGTAAAGACTTTCCTCGCACAGCTTTTCATGTGAATATTGAAGGCACGTTTAATGTGCTCGAAGCTTGTGTGAAGAACAATATCAAAAAACTAATTTGGTCTTCTTCTGCTTCAGTTTATGGTGATGCGGTAGAATTACCTATGACAGAGGCTCATCCTTTTAACAATAAGAATTTCTATGGTGCTTCTAAGATTGCAGGTGAAGCCATGGCAACGGCTTTCAATGATAGATATGGTTTGGAAGTAATTGGCCTGAGATATATGAATGTTTATGGGCCGCATCAAGACCAGACAGCTGCCTATACTGGTGTAGTGCCTATTATGCTCAATAAAATTGAAGCCAATGAATCGCCTGTGATTAATGGGGACGGAAGCCAGGCCTATGACTTTATTTATGTAGAAGATGTGGCCAGATGTAATGTAGATGCCTTAAAGAGTGATACCAATTTCGGTATGTACAATGTAGGTACTGAAGTGCAGACCTCTATTAAAGAATTGTGTGATACCATATTGGACCTTAAAAAGTCTGACCTTAAAGTTATTTATAAGCCTTACTCTGAAGATGATGCTAGAGCACTAGTCCAAAATAGAATTGGTTCTAGAAAGAAAGCTGAAGAGGAACTGGGTTTTAAATATCAATATGAACTTAGAGAAGGCTTGCAAAAGCTTATTGATTGGAGAATTGCTACAGGAGTAGATCAAAAGAAATAATGGAAAAAAGGAATATACCTATTTCTTTACCAGTAACTGGAGAAGAAGAATGGATGGCTGTCAAGGAGCCTTTGATGTCAGGTTGGCTCACGTCTGGGCCCAAAGTAAGAGAGTTTGAGGAGGCATTTGCTAAAAGGCATCAGGTGAAACACGCATTCGCAGTGACTAGTGCCACTACCGCTTTGCATCTAGCTTTGGTTGCCTTGGATATTGGCCCAGGAGATGAGGTGATTGTTCCAGCTTTTACTTGGGTATCAACGGCTAATGTAGTATTGCATCAAGGGGCAGAAGTTGTTTTTTGTGATATTGATCCGAAAACATTTAATATCCATCCATCCAAACTGGCAGACAAAATTACTTCAAAAACGAAGGCCATCATGGTGGTACACCTTTTTGGCTTATGTGCCGATATGGATGCCATTCGATCAGTCTCAGGTGAAATTCCAATCATTGAAGATGGTGCTTGTGC
>CAYGKL010000156.1:0-2620 GCA_964350505.1 uncultured Roseivirgaceae bacterium
AACTTGTCTGAGTTAAAGACATAATCCCTATCATACTGATACATCATTTCTGGCATCTCTCTTAAAAGCGGATTGAATAGTCCCATTACTTGAATGATCCATTTTGGAGCCGCCTGAAACTTGGCTTCCTTATGCATGGCTTTAGCAGCTATTTCAATCCATTCTTTGCCAGTAGGAGGGTTGTCTGCAGTTGGTAAGTGCCAAACTTCCCCATAAGCATCCTCTGTGTTCCCCAATAAGGCTGTTGCTTTGCCAGCATCTGGTGTATAAGTAAATGAGTGCTTATAGTTGGCAGAAGCCATCCAGTTGGCCTTTTTTCCTTCAGATAGTGGTTTCAGGACAGTTTCTGTGAGCATGCTCGTTTTGGCAATACCTGGGCCATAGAAATCTGCGGATCTAGCGATCAATGCTTCTAAACTCCCTGACTTCATTTCTTTTACAATAAGGTTAGCAACTTCTTCCCTTACTTTTCCTTTTTTACTTGGTGGGTGAATTTTTGCCGCCTCAGTCATGTGGCCAATTGAACCGACATCATACATGTAGATATTATCAAAAAAGACCAATTTGGCTTGATGTTCAATGCATGATTTGATGACATTTCGAATAAACGGAGGCCATGTCTGCTGCCATACTTTAGCACTATACGGGAATCCTACAGTGACATATACAATTTCAGACCCTTCAATGGCTTTATCTATTTCACTTGGCTTGGTCAAATCTGCCGAGAAGAGTTCATCAGTAGGGTTGACCTTTTTTGGGTTTCTACTGACTAGTCTAATCTGCTTGGTGTATTGAGGAAGTGCCTTAGCTAGTTCAACACCAATGGTACCTCCTGATCCTAAAATGGTCTGCATCTTGATTATTTATTTCTCTCTAATGGCACTGATTCAGTTCTGTATTTATCGAACCATGTAAGGATGGCCGAGACCTTTGCAATCAAATTACTAGGCTGAGAAGCGATGCCATGAAAAGCGCCCGGGATTCGAACCATTGCCGTTTCAATACCTCTCAATTTCAAAGCGGTAAAGAACTGCTCAGATTCGTGTATCGGTGTTCTTAAATCGGCTTCACCGGTAAGCATCATGGTTGGGGTGGTAACATTACCTACCAATGAAATAGGAGAGTACTTCATATAGGTTTCAGGATCCTCCCAAGGCTTTTTCTCGAACCAATAGCGAGTCGCAAAGGCAGACATGTCAGCATTCAAAGACCAGCTGTACCAGTTAATTACTGGCTTGGCAACTACGGCTGCTCTAAAACGGTCAGTCTTACCCACAATCCAAGAGGTGAGTACTCCACCGCCTGATCCACCAGTGACAAACAGTTGACTTTCATCGATATAGCCTCTGCTAATTACTTCGTCTACCCCAGACATTAAATCATCATAATCATGGCTAGGATAATTTTTGTCGATTTCATTACCAAAAGCATCGCCATAACTTGTGCTACCTCTTGGATTGGTGTAAAGCACCACATAACCTGCAGCTGCCATCAATTGAATTTCGCCAGAGAAAACAGGCCCATAACTAGAGAAAGGTCCACCATGAATTTCAAGAATCAAAGGGTATTTCTTACTAGGATCAAAATCTGGTGGCGTAACAATCCAACCGTTAATGTCCAGTCCATCGGCTGAAGACTTGTACCAGATTTCTTCCACTTTACCCAGCTTCTTATGGTCGAATAGGTCTTCGTTCACCATAGTTACTCTTCTGTTTTTTCCAGCATTTCCAACACCTAAATCTGATGGTTCATGCGTTTCTGCCCAAGTGTATGCATAGTTGCCATTGGCAGCTATGCTATAGCCTCCAGAAGTATATGGACGACTGATTCCAACGCCACCTAAACCATCGGTAATCTCAGTCGCTTTACCATTCAGGGTGATGTTACCAATCTTAGTATGTCCTTTATCTACATATTGGAAGTAGAGACCCTTGCCATCTTGAGCCCAAATGATGTCGTTAACGTCTCTATCTAAATCGCCAGAGATTAGTTTAGAACCAGAGCCATCAGCATTGGCTATATACAGTTTCGAAATCTGATAGCCCTTGTAAGTGTCATCATAACCAATGTAGGCCATTTTCTTTCCGTCAGGTGAAATGGTAGGATTACCGTCAGGACCGTATCGGTTAGTTATTTTTTTCAACTCACCTGACACCAAATTGATGGTATAGATATCTGAGTCTTGCACTTCCAATTCAGCATCTTCCCTCATGTTAGAACTGAAATAAAGCATTTTTCCATCCTTGCTCCACTCAGGTGAAGTATGGTCGAAAGCACCTTGAGTTACTTGTCTTGGAGTTCCTCCAGAAACAGGAACTGTAAATAGCTGCTGATGTCCGGAAGGTAGCTCACCCAAGCCATCACGTCTCCAACCTAATTCATCTACATATTTAGGTGGCGCATTCCAGGTGGCCCCTTTTGGTTTAGCAGGCATTTTAATGGGGGAGACTTTTGTTTCGGGCACGAACATATTGAAGGCCAGATATCTGTCGTCAGGAGACCAAGAGATGTTTGAAGGGCTCTTTTCTGAATTGACCAGCACCATCTCTTCACCTGAATCCATCCACCTGAGGTAAACTTCACTCTTTCCCGACTTATTGGAGGCATACACTATTTTGGT
>CAYGKL010000156.1:2720-4957 GCA_964350505.1 uncultured Roseivirgaceae bacterium
GGAATTGCTGTGCTCCTGATGGCAACTACCGTCTATGGACAGCAAATTGATTTCAGTAAAATGGAATCGCTTAAACCAAGAAGTATTGGTCCTGCCAACATGAGTGGTAGAATTACCACCATTGATGTGGTGAGAAGTAGCCCTCAGATCATCTATGCGGGTTCTGCTTCAGGCGGCCTATGGAAATCTGAAAGTGGCGGAATAGACTGGGAGCCAATATTTGATGGCAACTTAGCCCTATCTATTGGTGCCGTAGCTGTTTCGCAGAAAAACCCAAGTATTGTTTGGGCAGGAACAGGTGAGGGTAACCCACGAAATAGCCTTACAGGTGGTTATGGTGTGTACCGAAGCTTAGATGCTGGTAAAACATGGAAGTTAATGGGACTTGAAAAGACAAGAAACATCCATAGAATTATCATTGATCCGAATAACCCAGATATCGTGTATATCGGTGCCATTGGTTCTCCTTGGGGCGACCACCCTGAAAGAGGTGTTTACAAAACCACTGACGGTGGTGAAACATGGAATCACATTCTCTATGTAGATCAGAAAACAGGAGTAGGTGATATGGTCATGGATCCTTCCAACCCTAACAAAATCATCGTTAATATGTGGCAACACAGAAGAGAGCCTTGGTTCTTTACTTCTGGAGGGCCAAGTTCTGGCTTATACATGACCATTGATGGTGGTAAAAACTGGACAAAGCAGTCAGCTAAAGAAAACGGGATACCTGAAGGAGATTTAGGACGTATGGGCTTTGCTTTTGCAACCAATAACCCTAATAGAGTTTACGCCTTAATTGAAGCTAAGCAAAATGCTCTTTACCGTTCAGATGATGGTGGTTCTAATTGGGAAATGATCAATAATGGAAATGACATTGGAAATAGACCATTCTATTATTTCGATCTATTTGTAGATCCTAAAAATGAAAACAGAGTGTATAGCATTTTTACTAATGTGCACAGAAGTGAAGATGGAGGAAAGACTTTTGAGAATATCATTGCTAGAAACCTCATTCACGTGGATAACCACGCCTTATACATTAATCCAGATGATCCTAATTATATGATTTTGGGTAATGATGGCGGAATGGCCATTACGCGCGACATGGGTAAGAAATGGCAGTTTGTAGAGAATTTACCGCTTGGTCAATTCTATCATGTGAATGTTGATAACGAACTTCCTTACAATGTTTACGGTGGCTTACAAGATAACGGAACCTATACTGGCCCTGCTTATACTTGGATTAGCGAAGGACTTAGAAACGATTATTACTTCCCAATAGGAGGAGGTGATGGTTTTGATGTAATGGCTGACCCAGACGATTCTCGCTATGGTTATTCTCAGTCGCAACAAGGAAACGTTGGTAGATATGATAAATTAACCGGAAGCAGCAAGCGAATTAAACCAACAAGTGATGATCCGAAACTGGAATTGAGATTTAACTGGAATGCTGCTATTGCGCAAGATCCTTTTGATAATAGCACTATTTACTTTGGAAGTCAATTTGTTCACAAGAGTACCGATAAAGGGGATAATTGGACGATTATTTCTCCAGACCTGACGACTAATGATACTACCAAGCAAAAACAAAGAGAAAGTGGTGGTCTTACGATAGATGCTACTGGAGCTGAAAACCATACCACCTTACTAGTTATTGAGCCGAGCCCGCTAGAGCAAGGTGTAATTTGGGCAGGATCAGATGACGGTCTAGTTCATATCACTAGAGATGGTGGTACTACTTGGACCAATGTAGCCAAGAATATTAAAGGAGTTCCTGCTGGTTCATGGATCAACCAAATCAAAGCATCTAGATACAACAAGGGTGAAGCCGTTGCAGTAATCAACAACTACAGAAGGTTCGATTTCAAACCTTACTTAATGAGAACCAAAGATTACGGAAAGTCGTGGACGCCATTAGCATCAGAGAATGACGTGTTTGGCTATGCATTATCTTTCATTCAAGATCCGGTAGAGCCTAAATTAATGTTCTTCGGAACAGAGCATGGACTTTATGTAAGTATTGACGAAGCTAAAACTTGGACGAAATTCGAAAATGGTTATCCTAGTGTTTCTACCATGGACCTTGTGATCCAAGAGCGTGAAGCTGACCTTGTCATTGGTACTTTTGGAAGAGCAATTTACGTGCTTGACGATATCAGACCTTTACGAGTGCTTGCCGCTAAAGGTCAGGAAGCTGTAATTGCTTCAGACGTAACTGCTATCGATGCCCCAAC
>CAYGKL010000157.1:0-4815 GCA_964350505.1 uncultured Roseivirgaceae bacterium
AAAGCGGATCAAGCTTACGAATCCCAAGTTCGAGGCTTACATAGTACAGCGGTAAATGAGTGACTAAAAGTCTAAAATATATTTTTCAAAAGGGATAAGAACCAGTATTTTACCAATCAGACTAGGCGCAAGAGCAGAAATGGTTGAGATGGAAATATAGACGCTAACCTTAACACGCTCGAGGAAAACTTAATCCTCGCTTTTGCAACAATCCCTCCTCCTGTCCTAACAATTCACAATTCAAGATTTCTAATTGTTAATTCAATTCAGCACCTTTGCAGCTTCTAAAAATTATCCACATGAATACAGATCAGTTGAAAGATTTGAAGGCTCGCATCTCGGCCTTGAGGGGGTATCTTTGACTACGATACCAAGAAACGTGAAGTAGTAGAAGAAGAGTTAGTTACTGCACAACCAGATTTCTGGAACGACCCTAAAGAAGCCGAAAAATCCTTAAAAGCCATTCGTGCTAAAAAGGTATGGACCACTGGTTTCGAAAATGCGAATGAAGCCGTTGAAGACTTAGAAACCCTTTTCGAATTTTACGAAATGGGCGAAGGCGATGAAAAAGACATTGAGGCCGCCTATCATTCTGCGCTGAAAGTACTCGAAGCAATTGAGTTCAAGAAAATGCTCAGTGGAGAAGAAGATCAACTCAACGCCATGATCGAAATCAACCCTGGAGCAGGTGGTACAGAAAGCAACGACTGGGCTGAAATTCTTATGCGCATGTACATTATGTGGGGTGAGAAAAGCGGCATGAAAGTGAAGCAGGTCAACTACCAACCTGGTGAAGTTGCTGGTATTAAATCATGTACACTAGAGTTTGAAGGGGAATTTGCCTATGGCATGCTGAAATCAGAAACTGGAGTACACCGTTTGGTGCGTATTTCTCCATTCGATTCAGGAGGCAGAAGACACACTTCCTTTGCATCGGTATTTGCCTATCCTGTGATTGACGACACCATTGAAATTGAGATCAACACATCTGAAATCAGTTGGGATACTTTCAGATCTGGAGGTGCTGGTGGTCAAAATGTGAACAAGGTAGAAACAGGCGTTCGATTAAAGCATGCTCCCTCAGGCATTATCATTGAGAATACTGAAACCCGTTCTCAGCTAGAAAATAAAGAAAGGGCATTGGCGATGCTTAAGTCGCGATTGTATCAGCTCGAACTTGAAGCCAGAAATGCTGAGCGAGATAAGATTGAAGGCAATAAAATGCGTGTAGACTTCGGCTCACAGATCAGAAACTATGTACTTCATCCTTATAAGCTTATCAAAGACAACCGTACAGGTGTAGAAAGAACAGATGTTCAGAACGTACTTGATGGTGACCTTGACGATTACATTAAAGCATTTTTAATGCAGCAGTAATAGATGGCAGAGCAGAAAACGATTTTTTCATTTCAGTTTGTTTTGCTCTGCCTTAGCTCGTTTTTATTCTTCTCGAGCTTTAATATGATTGTGCCCGATCTTTATGATTACCTCACCTCCATGGGTGGTGGTGAATTAAAAGGATTAGTCATTGCATTATTTACGGTAACTGCCGGCTTATCTCGCCCATTTAGCGGAAAGCTTTCAGACACCATTGGCCGAATTCCTGTGATGATTGTAGGTGCGGGGGTCTGTTTTTTAGTCGGGTTTCTTTATCCACTTTTAAGTACCGTTTGGGCCTTCATGCTCCTGCGTTTTTTGCATGGTTTTTCAACTGGATTCAAACCAACAGGAACGGCTGCCTACATTGCAGATATTGTACCCAAACATAGAAGAGGCGAAGCTATGGGATACTCTGGCTTGTTCGGGAGTTTAGGCATGGCTGCAGGCCCTAGCTTTGGACCAAAAATCACTGAGATGTTTGGACTAGACATAATGTTCTATACCTCTTCAAGCCTAGCCTTACTTTCAGTATTGATACTCATTGGTATGAAAGAGACTCTGGAAGACAAGCAGAAATTCACTTTCAAGCTTTTAAAAATTAACTGGACAGATGTATTTGAAGCTAGAGTCATCAACCCTTCCATTCTCTTTCTTCTCACCTCATTTTCTTTTGGGGCTGCGCTTACACTTATGCCTGATTTAGCCATCAGTGTGGGCTTCGAGCAAGGAAATAAAGGCATCTTCTTCACCATTTTTGTATTCTCTTCACTGCTAATAAGAATACTTGCTGGAAAGGCTTCGGACAAATACGGTAGAGTGATTGTACTGAAATGGGCTGCCATAGCCATTGTAATTGCAGATCTAATGGTGGCATTTACGCATACCCCAACCATGCTTATCATTAGCTCTATTGTCTTTGGCATTGCTGTGGGCCTGAACACTCCAACCATATACGCATGGACCATAGACCTCAGCCATGATAAAGCAAGAGGAAAGGGCTTAGCAACTATGTACATCGCCCTCGAAATTGGCATAGGATTAGGCGCTTTTACCTCCGGCTTGATCTACAGTAATGAAATTGAAAATCTTAGGGAAGCTTTTTTAGCCTGTGCTTTCCTTTCATTCCTTGGCTTTCTCTTTTTGAATTTCGGGTTAAATTGGGGAAGCAAACGTTTTAAGGTGAACGAATTATGACTTTTTCTAAGAAGCTTCTCCCCTTTTTGATTCTTTCTTTACTTCATGTTATTGGGCTATTTATTTCGAATGGTGACCTTGAAAGTATCACCAAGCCACTACTTATGCCGTCTTTATTATTCTACTTTGTAGGAAGCACACCTAAAACTCCACTGAACAATTTCATTATTGCCGCGCTCATCTTTTCCTTTCTGGGGGACACGCTATTGATGTTTGTAGAAACAAATGACCTCTTCTTTTTAGGAGGCTTAGTAAGCTTTCTGATCGCCCACATTGTTTATATCATCATCAACTTAAATGCAAAAAACATCGTTGAGAGAGGCATTAAACCTGAGTGGCAAGACATCCCCTTTATCTTTTATGGACTGGTGATTTTCACTTTGATTAAAGATGATCTTGGCGAAATGTACGTACCAGCCTTGATCTATACTGTTATTATTTGCCTAATGGCCATCACCGCTAGAAAACGCTGGAAGAAATCGGATAACAAAGGGTTTTGGCTGGTAATGGTTGGCGCCAGTTTCTTTTTAGTGAGCGATTCTCTCTTGGCCTACAATAAATTTGTTGGTGAATTTGCATTGAACAGACCAGCCATAATGATCACTTATTTGCTCGCTCAGTTTCTGATGATTGTAGGCTATAAGGAGTTTATTGTTAAGTCTTTGGAGTAACCACTAATGATCGATAAGTACCTTTGACAAACTTGCACAAGCGGAAACTACCCAAGTTTATGACATGAGTAAATGTCAATAACTGAAGTTTGTCAAAGTTTACAGGTTGCCAATTGCTCCTCAGCCCTTCGGGCATCTCCTCATAAGGAGGGCAGTTTCCACGTTTTTCAGTAGGTTTTTCGGCAGGCTGAGAACGGAGAAGTACTTAGAAGTTTCCTGCTAGTTATTCTTTCTAACCCTACCACTTCCAGAAACATTAGTGTTGACGCCAGTTGGTTCACCAGAGTAGTAAACACTTCCACTACCTGCTATTCTTACATCGAGCTCACCGTAGGTGGTAATAGCAGCTCTTCCGGAGCCAGTGATAGTGATATCGTAATCATCAACTTTTAGTTCTTCGGCAAAATACTTTCCTGATCCACTAATGCCTAACCTGGCTCTTTTAGCAGATCCTTTCAACTCAATATTACCTGAGCCTGAGATTCGCGATTCAACTGTCTTTACGTCTATTTCAATTTCTATATCACCAGAGCCAGAAATAGAAGTTTCAAAATTATCAGCCTTAAACAGGCTCTGACCTATCACATCGCCAGATCCGCTTACGCTCACCCCACTTAATTCTTTTACTGTAATATATACATTCACTCGACCATCAAAACCATCTCCCCAACTGAACCAACTTCTGCTAGACCTAGTAGAAATTGAAAGCCTTCCGCCACTCACTTCTGTCCTTACCTTTTCGAGATCATCTTCGCGGGCTTCAACAATTACCTCATTCTTATTTCCTTGTTTCACATAGACCTTACCCGAAATATTCATGGCAATGGCATCAAAGCTTCCAACATCTCTTGTGTCCTTTGTTTGTGCCCAAAGTCCAGATGCTACAAGAGTGAATATGATGAAGTAAGATAGTTTTCTCATGGTAGTATAATTTACGATTGAAAGACCATACTGAAGATCAATGGTTGCATTTTAGATTGATTGCTCCAAAATTTTTCGCGAAGCCAACCTATTGAAACGGATATATAAAGTCAAAGCTGCCACTGTGAGACCTATGAGCAAACCATACCATATCCCTTGTGGACCAAAGTCCAATACAAAACCAAAAATATAGCTTGTTGGAATAGCGAGCCCCCAATATGAGACCAAAGTGATAATTGTTGGAGCCTTTACATCAGACATACCTCTTAAACATCCTAAACCAACCACCTGAACACCATCAGAAAGCTGAAAAAGTCCTGCAACAATGATCAAAGAAGAGGCAATGCCAATCACTTCTTTATCATCTACATATAGTGTAGGAAAGAAGCCATTGAAAAGAATGTAAATGAATGAGCAACAAGCCATAAAGATGAGCGCCATAATAAAGCTGGTGTTTCCAGCACGCTTAAGGTTAGGAAAGTCTCCTATACCGAGTTGATTACCAACTCTAACAGTTGAAGCAGCTGAAATACCAGAAGCCATCATATAACTTAAAGAGACTAAACTGATGGCGATTTGATGTGCCGCCAATGGAATTGTTCCTAACCAACCCATCATAATAGCCGCCATAGCAAAGGCGCCTACCTCA
>CAYGKL010000158.1:0-4809 GCA_964350505.1 uncultured Roseivirgaceae bacterium
TTTTGCGCAGAAAAAGTACAACCCAAAACAAATCGATAAGCTCAAGAATGAAGCTGCCGAACTGGTGCAGCAGAATCATAAGCAGACTCAAGTAATGATCGACAAAGTATTCAGCTTTGCTGAATTGGGCTTTCAGGAATTTGAATCGTCTAAATACCTCACAGGTATTTTAAAAGAGAATGGTTTTGAAATTGAAGAGTCCGTTGCCGGAATTCCTACGGCATGGTTTGCTACTTGGAGTAATGGGGAAGGCCCAACAATTGCGCTGGGTAGCGATGTAGACTGTATTCCAAAAGCATCACAATATCCAGGAGTAGCCTATCACAAACCAATGGTTGATGGTGCCCCGGGGCATGGAGAAGGCCATAACTCAGGAATTCCGCTGAATATTACAGCTGCACTAGCTGTTAAGCAGATCATGGAAAGAGAAAACATAGGTGGAACGCTTATCCTTTGGCCAGGTATTGCAGAGGAACTTGTAGCAGCAAAAGCATGGTACACCAGAGACGGTCTTTTCGATGATATTGACCTTTGTATTTTCACCCATGTAAGCAGTAATCTATCGGTCTCTTATGGCCAAGCATCAGGTACAGGTTTAATATCAGTTGAATATACTTTTAATGGCGAAGCTGCTCATGGGGCAGGTGCTCCTTGGAGAGGTCGCTCAGCTTTAGATGCTGTGGAGTTGATGAATGTTGGATGGAATTATAAAAGAGAGCATTTGCACCCGCTCAAAAGATCTCATTCTATCATCACCGATGGTGGCGATCAGCCCAATGTTGTGCCATCTAAAGCTTCTATTTGGTACTACTTTAGAGATGTTACCTATGAAGGTATTATGGATATGTATGCCGATGCCAATAACATTGCAAAAGGAGCAGCTTTGATGACAGACACTGAAATGTCTTCTAGAATTTTAGGTACGGCATGGCCAAGACATTTCAATAAGGTGATTGCAGAGACCATGTATGAGAACATCAAGCAAGTAGGGTTGCCTAGTTGGGATGATAATGATCAAGCATTAGCCAAGGCCGTTCAAACAGAAGTCGGTTCTTCACCAAGGGGTTTAAGTAGTAATCTTTCCAGTTTGGGTTTGCCTGTCACAGAACCAGTAAGTGGTGGGTCTGATGATATTGGTGATGTAAGCTGGAAGATTCCCACCGTAACCATGAGGTTTCCTTCCAATATTCCTGGCTTGCAAGGCCACCATTGGAGTAATGCTATTGCTATGGCTACACCAATTGCTCACAAAGGAGCTACAGCAGGCGCCAAAGCTGAAGCAATGACAATTCTCGATTTGCTATTGAAACCTGAATTGGTGACTCAGGCTTGGGACTATTTCAATAATGTTCAAAGTAAAGAAACTAAGTACCAGCCAATGATTGGTGCCGATGATATGCCACCTATCTATCTCAATAAAAAGATCATGGATGAGTTTAGACCTCAGCTTGAGAAGTTTTATTACGATGAAACTAAATACAATACTTATTTGGAACAGTTAGGCGTGGCATACCCTACAGTTAAGAAGGGTAGAGAATAATTAATCTCTTTGAATAGTAATACGTATCTTTAGTTTATGAGTACCGCAGAGTTAAAGAATGAATTGAAACACTTGATTGATTTAGAAGGAGATAGCTCTCTTCTTGAGGCAATTCATACGATGTTGACCAATAGCTCGCAAGACGATTTGCTCAAGATAAAGCTAACCTCTAGAGCTCTGAAATCAGAGTCAGATATTCGCGAGGGGAAAGTGATGGATAGGTCTGAATTTGAAAAGAGGCTTAGGGAAAGAATAAGTGGATGAAGCTTGTTTATACCGAGCAATCCTTAGCTAGCCTTCAAGAGACTTATGATTTTTTGACTAGCCGAGACAATTTCCCTAAAAGTAAGGCGGAGTTAGTCATAAATCAGGTCATTGGTCGGGCGGAAGAATTGGTAGATTTTCCAGAATTAGGTCAAGAGGAAGAATTGCTCTCTCACTTGAATATGGGACATCGAAGACTAATTGAAGGTCATATTAAAGTAATCTACAGAATTGAAGGCGAATTCGTCTATATCACTGATTTCTTCGATTCAAGACAAGACCCATCAAAAATGAAACCCTAGAATTTATCTATTTTTGGTTTCAGTAATTTGACGAAGAATTCAAGACAATTGCAAGCCCAGCTATCATCTAAGCCACATTTTATCCTTTCCATATTGTTGGGGATATGGTTAACGCCTTTTCTGGTTTTTGTGGGACCTTACGATTCAGCTGAGCTTTCTTTGGAATGGAGAGCAACAGTAATGTATGGCTACGGGTTAATCGTAACTTTGATCTAATGGTCTAAAATTCTGGGTTGAAGAAGGAAGGGAATGGTTATGGATTGGGACTTCATCTTTATAGAGACAATCCTAAATATGGTCGGGTTTATGGTTAAAATGGAGCACTGAAAGGAGCATCTGCTTTTATGATGTTACTTCCAGAAGTAAAGACAGCGGTTGTGGTGTTGAGCAATGCGTCCGGAGCCACGCAAGAGGTTTCTAACGTCAAAATTCAACTCTTGGATGTTGTGGGAAAGGCTATCTAGTATAAGGTGATTTATGTTGGGAATTGCAGTTTAAACCTCAATTAAGCCATCTTTAATAGCCTTTACTATGAGGCCTGCAGTGTTCTTTACTCCTAATTTTTCAATCAAGTTTTTTCTATGACCTTCTACTGTTCTGTGACTGATAAATAGTTTTTCTGCTATCTCCTTGGCAGTGAATTCCTGGCAAATCAGCTCAAGTACTTCAACCTCTCTGGATGTTAATTCCTCCTGATTGTTGAGGCCTGGCTTTTTTCTGGAATTACCTTTTAGTCCATTCAGCATGGCCTGAGATACCATTTGACTAAAGTAGAATCCTTCCTTCTTTACGCTAAATATGGCCTTATGGAATTCATCGGGACTGGTGTCTTTTAGAAGATAGCTATTGGCACCAAGTTCCATTAAATAAGCAATCATCTTGGTGTCGCTATGCATGGTTAGAATGATGATACCAAGGTCTGGGCGAGTAGGCCTGAGTTGCTTCAAAGCTTCTAAACCATCCATTTCTGGCATATCCAAATCTAATAACAGGATGTCTGCTTCGGCTAAGAGAGGAGAAGCTAGAAGCTCTTTACCGTTGGCAGCTTCAATGATCACCTTAACGCCTTCCATATTATCTACAAGGAACCTGAGTCCTTCTCTGAATAATTTATGATCGTCTGCAATTGCAATTTTTATCATGGTGTTTATGGTTTAAGTTTCGATCTAAGTACCATTTCAAATCCGTCAGTTTTGTCCTTTAATTCTAAAGAGCCGTGCATAAGGCTAATTCTACTTCTTATGTTTTGTATGCCAAGGCCATGTTTTGTATCACTTTCTGGCGTAAGTCCTTTTCCATTATCCGAATAGTTCAGAATAAGTTCGTTCTTAATCTGCCTTAAATCGAGAGAAACCCTTGAGGCCTCAGCGTGTTTGAGCGTATTATTAATCAATTCTTGAACGATTCTATACCAGTTGAGTGCATATTCGGTTTCAGGCTCGCTATCTAGGGAATGATTGAAATTGACTTCAATTTGTCCGCTAGCATTGATTTTATCTACAACGTTAGAAATGGCCTCTACTAATCCGAGTCTTTCTAAAACAGCGGGCCTTAGATCATGAGAGACTCTTCTTACCGTGTGGATAGAATCTTCTAATAGGCTAAAAGCTTTAGTTTTTACTTCTAAGAACTTTTCGGGGTCGTTGGTTTGGCTTAAATGCTGAAAATAGAGTTTGGTGGTGGTTAACAGTGCCCCCACTTCATCGTGAAGGTCTTTGCCAATTCTGTTGCGCTCCTTTTCCTGACTGAGAAAGTTGGCTCGTAAAAGCTCTTGCTGGTACTCAGCCTCTCTTTGTTGAATTTGTTGTTGTTGTTTTAATAAACGCCTCTGATAGACCACAAAGAAAATTACAATGCTAAGGGATAGAAGAAACATTCCCAGCATTGAGCCTAATAGAAGCTGTTCGGCACTTATTGCTGAGGTTTCACCCATATGGCTATTAAGTAAGTTGTAACTAAAACAAGGTTAAAAAGAGCATTTAAAATTACAGCAATATAAGTGGACTCATCTCCTTTTTCTAGTAAGTTATAGACCAGTAGAAAAATTAAAACGGTACTTGAATAATACATCAAAACTCCTGTAGTAAACCAAAATATGGGTTGGCTATCCAGCGGTTTATACTGTTCTTGCTTAAGTAGTGAATAGAAGTAAGAGAAACTCCAAAATATGAAAATTGCGCTGATTCCAAAGATAGGGTAAGTAGGAATTACCTTTAAACCTTGTATGAAAAAGGCATTTATTGTGAAATATGGAAGGGCAATTCCTAAAAGTATTTTAAAAAAACTTTTAGAGAGAATGCCCTTCAATTCCTTTTTATAAAGTCTCCAAGTAAACCAAAAAAGAATGGGAACATATATATGATAGACCCAAGTATTGTTGCCCTGAACGACTTCTCTAACTATAAGGGATGCTAAATGATTTAAAGCGCTTAGAATTGCGATGTAAAAAATGAGTTTTTGTGCCCAATTCAGCCTTTTCCAGAATATGATACCAGCCAACACTGGTACAAACACATACCAAGCATATACATTAACAAGTATATTTCTTGTTGATTCGTTAAAGATTTCGCTCACCTTAGTCTCCTAAATTTCAGGCTTTTCAATCTGGACAAGTTGGTGGGCATGAATCTACGAAATCTAAGTAAGTTGAATCCGGATCGTCCTGCAATACTCCTTTAAGGTTTGGTGTATAAATTTGAATAA
>CAYGKL010000159.1:0-4733 GCA_964350505.1 uncultured Roseivirgaceae bacterium
CAAACCATATACAGCAACAAAATAAAGAGACGAGATCACTAGTATCAACTGGCTGGCCTTTCTTGTTTGTGGGTTAATTCCAAAAGTGCGAATGATTTTTACATTGATAGACATTGCAATCAAAATCAAACCCAATGAAATACCAAAGAGGAACTCTGGATTACTGATTTCAAACCAAGACTTACTTTGACCAACTTCCAAAATGAGAGAAATAATGATGAGTAAGATGGAGATCAGCTGAAGGTTTTTCTTTTTCATGGGAGCCAAAAGTCAAAAATGATATCGTTCATACACTTAAAATGCCCCTTTGGACATTTATCATAACCTATTTTTGAACAAGGCCGGCAGCTTAGTTTTTTATTCTCTAAGATTGTGAATTTGGTTCTATATGGGTACATACCAAACTCAGGAAGTGTATTTCCCCAAATTGAAAAGATGTTTTTCTTCAAGGCTGCCGCAATATGCATCATGCCCGTGTCGTGAGTAAACACATAAGTGGCGCCCTTTAAAACTGATGCACTTTGATTGATGCTAAACTTGCCGCATCCATTATAAACCAAAGCTTTTTTACCTAGTTCGTTTAAAGATTCTTTATAGTCTCCCTTCTCGTGCTTTCGATCGAAGAAATCAGAAATTTTCTCACCATTAGCTTCATCTTCTTTCCCCCCCAACAAAACAATGGGCTTATTGATTTTATCGCAAAGCTCAATGATTCTATCTATTGGTAGCTTTTTTGTCTCATGATTGCCGCCAATTGCAAAGGCCACATATTCTTTTTGATGGGTCTCAGGAAGCCAATCTTGCTCTACTTCATCCTTTTCTGGAATAAAATAATCCAAACCTAAGGCATCTGCCTTAACCCCCAAAGGAGCGGCTGCCTCTAAATAGCGATCGACAATATGGATATTTGGTAATTTATTGACTTTGAAATTGACCACCAGCCACTTCTCCCAGTTCAACTTAGAAAATGCAGCTGACTCTGTACTTAAGGCAGATTTTATCTTTCGTGTTCTTAGGTTGTTATGCAGGTCAACTACGAAATCGAATTTTTCTGCTTTTAATGCCTTGATCAACGCATTCATGTCGTTGTCTAGCAAATGGAATTTATCGATGTAAGGATTAGCTTCAAGTACTGAGTGATATTGTTTCTTGACAGCATAGTGTACCTCGACATCATCCATTTGGGTTTTTATTGCCCGAATGACTGGTGTGGTGAGCACAATGTCACCAATTGAGGAGAACCGAATGATGAGGATTTTTTTAGACATTGGCAGGCGCTTTGGCTTTCTTTTGTTCGAAGTGTTCTTTAACAGACTCCTGACTTAAGGCATTGAACGTCATTTCAGCCGTGAGGCCTCCTTTCCGACCTATAATTAGTCCATATTCCATGTCGTGATAACCTTCCATTTTATGGGCATCAGGGTTAATTGACAACATGACACCTTGTTCAATCGCATAGTTTACCCAACGCCAATCTAAATCTAATCGCCAAGGATTTGCATTAATCTCTATCACCACATTATGCTTTGCACAATGATCTATTACTGCCTTGTGATCTATTGGATAACCAGCCCTTCTCAAAAGTAACCTTCCAGTAGGATGACCGAGTATTGTCGTGTAAGGATTCTCGATAGCGGTCATCAAGCGCTGAGTTGCTTTCTGCTTGTTCATGTTCAGAACAGAATGAACAGAAGCAACCACAAAGTCGAAACTTGCTAGCACATCGTTGTCATAATCTAAACTCCCATCATGAAGAATATCTGACTCAATGCCCTTGAAAATTTTGAAAGGCGCCAGCTCCTTATTCAGTTCATCAATTTCTTTGTGCTGGTCGGCAACTCTATCTTCATTTAAACCATTAGCGTAAAAAGCAGATTTACTATGATCGCAAATACCCAAATATTCATAGCCTAGTTCTTTACAATATTCAGCCATTTGTTTGAGGCTGTGTTTACCATCACTATAGGTGGAGTGATTATGAAGGATGCCTTTCAGATCAGTCATCTCAACCAATTTTGGAAGGCTGTTGCTCTTTGCTTTTTCAATTTCAAAGGTGCCTTCCCTTAGTTCTGGCTCTACATAAGCCAAATTTAGTGTTCCATAAAGCTCTTGCTCATTGGCATAACTTTCTAAAAAAGCCATATCTCGTAAAGACTTATCATTGGCCACCGGAATGGTTATGTGCAATTGGCTGCCAGTTTTCAAAAACTGTTCTCTCACAAAGTCTTTAGGTTCGCAGAAAATGAGCTCTATAATAATCTTATGTTCCTTAAATAAGCCTCTCCATACCACCGGGCCGCTTTGCTCGATTAATTGGCTGAAGGAATCATGTTGATTAATTTCTTCTTCCAGTAAGTCAAAATCATCAGCGGCCACTAGTATTTCAATGCTATCTGCCACTTCAAGTTTGCGCCTCATGCCTCCAGTAATTTCAACTTGTCCTATGGCTTTCAGTTCTTGAAGTGCTAAAATCACTTCTTTCGCTAAAACTTCAGCATCGGCAAAGTGGAGTTTATTGGCGTTCGCCTCTTTGAATTCCAAGGCATTGATGATAGCTAGCTGTGTTTTCTCCCCAAAGCCTTTCAAGTTGGCCACAAGACCAGAATTGGCAGCCTCTTTCAATTCATGACCGCTCTCAATTCCTAATTCCTTCCAAAGGACCTTTATCTTCTTAGGGCCAATGCCTTTAATGTCTAACAATTCGATAATTCCTTCAGGAGTGGTCTCAAAATATTCCTGCATGGCCTTCGAAATTCCATTTTGAGCAATTTCTGAAATAGTGGCTGCTATGCCCTTTCCAACTCCCTGTAAGGCCTCAAGTTCTGACAAGCTCGTTCCGGCCAGGTCCACATCAGACTTATCTAAATTGAAAATGGCATTCTGATAACCCCTGATTTTAAAAGAGTTTTCATCGTGCAACTCCATAAGTGCAACCTGCAGTTTGAGTTGTTTAAGAATTGTTGAGTTATCCAATTGACTTTGTTTTGTAATGAGAAGTGATAATTCTTGCTTTTTCAGGCCATAAAGACTAATTATAGTCTTGCTGAAAGCAAAGTTAAAAATAAGGGATTATGAACTACTGGTTGATAAAATCTGAGCCAAATACTTATTCTTTTAATGATCTTGTAGAAAAAGGCCAAGATCATTGGGATGGAGTTAGGAACTATGCTGCCAGAAATCACATGAAAGCAATGCAGAAAGGAGATTTGGCCTTCTTCTACCATAGCGTGAAAGAAAAAGCCATCGTTGGTATTGCTGAATGTGTTACTGAGTTTTATCAAGACCCAACCACCGATGACCCTCGTTGGGTTGTTGTAGATTTTGTGCCAAAGAAGAAATTAAAGAGACCTGTTTCTCTTGAAGAAATCAAGAAAGAAGACACCCTTTCTGAAATGATACTATTGAAAATCTCTCGCCTTTCAGTTCAGCCAGTAACTAAAAATGAATTTGACTTTATTATAATAATGTCTGAGGAATGATTAAGCACTGGACCTTACTGATACTTTGTTTTTTCAGTTTGAAGCTATCTGCCCAAATTGAGCATTTAGGAAGATATGAGATCGAACATAACTGGGACAATTTGGACTACGTAGTTGTTTCGAACGAGGAAAAAGGTGTGCTCATCGTTCAGCCTCAATTTAAAAACAACTCTAAGAATTACGACATTATCTTTCATCAGCTAGATAAAGACTTGAATTTTAAATGGGCTGATTCCCTCATGGTTGACAAGCAATTAGACTTGAGAGGTTACCATTATGTAGGAAGTAAGACTTACCTACTCTTTCAAAACAAGCAATTCAACCGCCTGATGAAGATCGTCTCCATTAATCTCGATAAAAAAGAATTGGTGGAATTCGAACCAAAGAGTATTGTAGAATTAGACATTCAAGAATTTGAGATTATCAAAGACCATGCAATTATTGGTGGTTACATTGAAGGACGTCCAGCAGTTTTCGCTTACGATTTAGAAAACGATAAAGTAAGAACCCTATCCAATGTTTTTCAAAATAACTCAGAGCTTCTCGAAGTAAAAATCAATTCAGATAGCGTTACTTTCAATGTGCTATCAACTAAAGAGAATAGCTTTGGAGATAGAACTGTAGTGGTAAATACCTATGACTTTGATGGCAACTTAGTTAGAGATTATGTGTTGACAACGGAAAAAAATCATCAATTGCTTACTGCCATATCCTCCTCTATCTATGACAAAGAGCAAATAATAGTTGGTCTCTTCTGTGTGAAATCAGGTACTTTCCCTACAGGCCTATTTGTGAACCATGTAGATAAAACTGGGCAGCAATCCATGAGGTTCTATAATTTTGGGGAATTCGAAACTTTTCTCGACCACAATGGAGAACGAAGAGCAAAAAAATTGAAAGAGAAAGCCCTTGCAGCCAAGGAGAAGGAAAAAGACTGGAGATATAAGACTGACGTACTTTTTAGTGAAATGGAAGAGAGCCAAGACAAGCTAATTATACTCGCAGAGTTTTTTAAGCCTTGGAACATGAGTACTCAGAATTATATGAAATACCGTCAGTCATATAGCAACTTCAACCCCATCATTGATCCTTACTCCAATCAAATCCAAAGATTGCCAAATGGCAATTTTAATAGCTTCAATAATATCAATAATAGTGGTAGAATAAGCGAATTTGACTTTACACATGCTTTCTCTTTTGCTATTGACTTGAAGGGAAATATTCTGTGGGATAAAAGCATGGAAATAGATGAAA
>CAYGKL010000160.1:0-4728 GCA_964350505.1 uncultured Roseivirgaceae bacterium
GGGTCTTACTTAGAGTAGAACCCTGAATCCATTAAAAAAGGAAGCTCCTCCCGAACCCTCGGAACTGAGCTTCCTTTTTTAATATCTAAAATCTAGTGTCTAACTTCTGAGAGCTAAGCCTTTTCGGCTACCCAATCCTTAGCCGCTATAAAGGCTTTGATCCATGGGCTAAGTACATCAGCTTTCTGCTCTGCTGGGTAATTGCCCCAGTTCCAAGGGAAGACAGAACGTTCAAAGTGTGGCATTATGGCCAAGTGTCTGCCATCTTTACTCGCCAAGCCTGCCACATGATAGTCAGAACCATTAGGTGAAGCTGGGTAAGCTTCATGCGAGTATTTAGCAATCACATGATAATCGCTTTCTGCCTGAGGTAATCTAAAACGACCTTCACCGTGTGCTACCCAAATACCCAAACGAGTACCCGCAAGTCCGCTGAGCATCACAGAATTGTTTTCCGGAATAGTCACGTTCACAAAACCCGACTCAAATTTATGTGCTATGTTATGGTCTAGCTTCGGATGTATCTCATGCTCAGGATAAAGCAAGCCAAGCTCACCCATCAACTGGCACCCGTTACAGATGCCAAGAGAGATTGTATCTTCTCTGGCATAGAAATTATCTAAAGCCGCTTTTGCCTTTTCATTGTACAAGAATGCCCCTGCCCAACCTTTGGCAGAACCCAAAACATCTGAGTTGGAGAAGCCACCAACAAAAGCAATAAAGTTGACATCGCTAAGATCTTCAGCTCCAGAGATCAAGTCTGTCATGTGGACGTCTTTCACATCGAAGCCTGCGAGGTGCATGGCATAAGCCATTTCTCTGTCGCCATTCACGCCTTTTTCACGGATGATGGCTGCTTTGATACCCGTCTTACCTTTGCGATTGGGATCGAGTCCTAAAGCCGCATATTGACCTTCGAAACCTTCTGGAAAGGTGAAGGACAATGGTTGTTTTTTATAATTGTCGAAACGCTCTTTAGCCAATTCAGGTCCAGATTGCTTCTGATCTAATAAATAGGAAGTCTTGTACCAAGTATCTCTCAAGCTTGGAATATCCATGAGATAACTCTGCGTATTGGTTTGAATCGATAGAATCGGTTCACCAATTGGGCTACCAATGGCTAAGTATGAAGCATCTATATCATCGAATAAGTCGATGATGTCTTCAAGGTCTTCATTAGCCACTTGGATGACTAAGGCAGGCTGTTCTGAGAAGAAGGTCGAGATATCATCAATACCTTTAATTTCTTTCAAATTGGCAGCTATACCTAAATCCACTTGGGCGAAGGTCATTTCTAATAATGCGGTAATCAAACCACCTGCTGATACATCGTGTCCAGCTAAGATTTTCCCTTCTCTGATCAACGCCTGTACCATATTAAAGGTGTTGGCAAAACGATCGGTGTCGTCAACAGTTGGCGCTGAAGTACCCACTTTGCCTACAACTTGAGCAAAGGAGCTCCCCCCTAATTTAAACTCACCATCGGAAAGGTTGATGTAGAGTAAAGTCGATTCGAAATTTCTTTGCAATACAGGCTCTACCACTTGCTTTAAGTCAGTTACTTCCGCACCAGCAGAGATAATGACTGTACCAGGAGCGTAAACCACTCCATCTTTATACTTCTGGGTCATTGACATGGAGTCCTTTCCCGTAGGAATATTGATTCCCAAGTCGCAAGCGAAGTCCGAAACTGCTTCTACAGCTTTGTAAAGTCTGGCATTCTCCCCTTCGTTTTTCGCAGGCCACATCCAGTTCGCACTGAGTGAAACCCCACTTAATCCGTTTTCAATCGGTGCCCAAATGATGTTGGTCAGGGCTTCTGCTATGGAAAGCTGAGAACCAGCCACCGGATCTACTAAAGCTGAAACTGGGGCATGACCTATAGAAGTAGCAATACCTTTTTCACCACGATAATCGAGGGCCATAACACCCACATTGTTCAATGGCAATTGCAACGGCCCTGCCGTTTGTTGCTTTGCCACTCGACCCGTAACACAACGGTCTACTTTGTTGGTTAACCAATCCTTACAGGCAACGGCTTCCATCTGAAGCACACCATTCAAATACTCTTGCAGCTTCTTGATGTCATAAGCCACCTCGCTAAAGTTTTGGTCAATCGTTTTGTCTTCCAAAATGGTTTTAGGAGAGGAACCGAACATGTGCGCCAAGTTCCAATCGATCGGATTTTCACCCGAAACCTTGTTCTCAAACTTGAAGTGCATGTCACCGGTAGTTTCACCGATCACATAGAATGGAGCTCTTTCGCGTTGAGCGACTTTCTCCATGTAAGCGATGTCTTCCTCTTTGATGACAAGTCCCATGCGTTCTTGAGACTCATTACCAATAATTTCTTTATCGGAAAGTGTAGGGTCACCAACAGGCAACTTCTTCACATCAATAGTTCCACCAGTTTCTTCAACTAGTTCTGAAAGGCAATTCAAATGACCACCTGCTCCGTGATCGTGAATGGAAACAATTGGGTTCTTTCCAGACTCTGTCATGGCGCGCACTGCGTTGTACACACGCTTTTGCATTTCTGGGTTTGAACGTTGAATAGCATTCAATTCAATACCGCTGGAGAACTCACCCGTATCTACAGAGGATACGGCACTTCCGCCCATTCCGATGCGGTAATTGTCACCACCCATTACTACTATTTTATCGCCTGTGGCTGGAGTTGCTTTTAAAGCATCTACTTTCTTTCCGTAGCCAATACCCCCAGCCAGCATGATTACTTTATCGAAACCATGTCTCTTGCCTCCTTCTTCATGCTCGAAAGTCAAGACAGAACCAGCAATTAAAGGCTGACCGAATTTGTTACCAAAATCACTCGCGCCATTTGATGCTTTGATCAGGATATCCATTGGGGTTTGGTAAAGCCACTTGCGCTCAGGCATATTAGCTTCCCATTCGCGTCCATTCTCGAGGCGAGAATAGGATGTCATGTAAACAGCTGTTCCTGCCAAAGGCATGGAGCCCTTTCCACCAGCCATTCTATCTCTTATCTCCCCTCCTGCTCCTGTAGCCGCACCATTGAATGGTTCTACTGTGGTAGGGAAGTTATGTGTTTCTGCTTTTAATGAAATAACCGATTCGAAGTCAGATGTTTCAAACCAGTCGGCTTTATCTTGAGTGGCTGGCGCGAATTGCTCCACTATTGGTCCTTGGGTAAAGGCAACATTGTCTTTGTATGCTGAAACCAAACCTTCAGGCTTTTCTTCTGATGTTCTCTTGATCATCTTGAAGAGTGAACTCGGCATTTCCTGACCATCGATAATAAACACTCCATTAAAAATCTTGTGCCTGCAGTGCTCAGAATTTACTTGTGAGAAGCCAAAGACTTCGCCATCGGTAAGTTTTCTTCCTAATTGTTCACTGACATCATTCAAGTAGTCAATTTCTTCGCTGCTCAGCGCTAGGCCTTCTTGCTGATTATATGCCGCAATATCATCGATATGCCTAACAGCTTCAGGTTGAATATCAATGGTAAAAAGTGATTGATCTAAGCCTGTGTAAAGCACTTGAAGCATAGGATCAAAAGCTGTATTGTCACTTTCTACTTGCTCAAATTCTTCAATGCGCTGAATACCTGAAATCCCCATATTCTGAGTAATCTCCACAGCATTTGTACTCCAAGGTGTGATCATCTCTTTTCTGGGACCAATGAAGGAACCACTGAGCGATGAGGCATCTATTTGAGAAGCATTACCGAAGAGCCAGAGAAGTTTAGGGATATCTTGCGAAGAAAGTGCTGTGGAAGTGCCTACAGCGTAGATTTTACCGTGTCCGGCATCAAAAAACTGAATCATTAGAACGAATGCGTTTGGGTACGAATTACCCCTGCAAAATTAGAAAAAGATTTGGGTTTCAACCTAGTTGAGCTTTCCTCATTTAACAACTTTAGCATAAGTTCTCGTAATACGTAGAAATACGTGTTTCCATACAACGAGTAGATTGGCTCTAACCTGAAAACTTGGAGCAGACGACATTTGATATACAGTCTAACAGTCTGGTCTTGGTGACTAGAAGTTTCTCTTTCTGATTACAGTCTCGACTAAACACACGCAAAATTGGTTATTTAGGTAACCAAAGTCATTAAGAGAGACAAAGCCCTGTTCTGTAAAAAGAGCAGGGCTTAATTTTTTACATATGATTGCTTTAAACAAAATAGAATTGAAACGATATATTTGAATGCAGTACCAAATCGACTAAATATAATTTTTCAACCCTAAACATCATATAAATGAAGACCTTATCGGCAAAAGAAGCCCAAGCCCTACAACTCAACTGGCAGCAATTAAGACAAGAGACCATTATTTCTTCTTTTGAAATCTTCAATGAAGATGAAAAAGAATATGACCGAATCACTGCAAGAGATTTTGGGCAAGTCACAACTGAATTCATAAAAGCAGTTCATTCCATTGGTAAAAACTCTCCTTCCGATGGTTTAGCCTTATGTCTTGGTGTTGATGAAACATCAGGTAAAACAGAAGTGGTATGGGAAGTAACTCTGGGTAAAGAAAAATCTTACTTTAGAGGAGATGACAACAACTTCACCACCTATATAGGTCATGATTTCAGACCAACCGTGCCTCACCTTGGAGAATCGGTTAACTACAAAAATGAGGTTTGTGTGAACTGGGCAAATATTCCTTATTTCGAGATGAGTATGATTTTCTTCATTGACCTTCCTCCAAAGAGTAAAGAAGAGAATGGCCAGGAATTGTT
>CAYGKL010000161.1:0-4684 GCA_964350505.1 uncultured Roseivirgaceae bacterium
CTTGGGCGAATAGAAACTGACTTATCAGCTTGCATGTCTTTCCTTCGCGCAGCACCATTCTGCATACTGAAATAGACAATATTCGGATCAACAGGATCTACACAGGTAACACAGCCATCTCCTCCGCTCCAAGCATCTACCCAAATGTATTTCCAGTCTTTATGATACCTCGGGTCATATTCGGCAGCAGGGCCATAAACACTGGCATCATCCTGAACGCCTCCATAAATCATATAAGGCTCTTGATTGTCGACAGAAATATCATAGAATTCGCCAGTCGGAAGGTTATTGTGGTGCAACCATGTTTTGCCCTTGTCCATTGTTGTATAAAGTCCACCATCATTGACCAGGGCGATATGATTGGGATTCGTTGGATTAATCCACATTTCGCAATGATCGAGATGGAGAAAATCTGCAGCACTCGGAAATAAATGATAGATATCTCCTCCTAAATAATCGAAAGTTCTCCCTCCGTCTTGACTATGTGCAACTCTCGGGCCTAGTCCATAAATCTCATTGTCGTTTTGTGGGTTGACGTACATATCGGCAAAGTACCAGCCAATGGTTGAGAAGAAAGGAAGTCCTTTCTCATGTGTCATTTGCCAATTTTCGCCACCACTAAAAGTACTGTAGAACTTTGCTGCACCTTCTCCTTCTTCCCTATTTCTGTGGTCTACTAAGGCGTAAGCTTTGTTCGGATTGGAATAAGAAACTGCCAATCCTATTCTTCCAACATTTTCATCATTGGGCAGTCCATTACTTGCCTTCTTCCAAGTTTTGCCACCATCTTCACTTTTGTAAATACCGCTTTGTTTACCATGTACTTGCGGGCTGTGTTGCCACATAGAAGCATAAACCACATTCGGGTCTGATGGAGCTATTACAATATCATTCGCTCCTGTTTGTTCATCCACATAAAGGGCATGCTGCCACGTTTTACCACCGTCTTCAGTTCTATAAACCCCTCTATTCTTATTATCAGACCAGAAATGACCAAGTACTGCCACCAAAGCGATATCAGGGTTAGTTGGGTGAATAGCAATCTCACCAATATGCCATGAGTCGTTCAAACCTAAGTGTCTCCATGTGTCACCAGCATCATCGGATCGATAAACACCAGTGCCAGGCATCGTGAAGTTTCTAGGCTTTTTTAAACTCTCTCCAGTTCCTACATAAAGCACATTAGGGTCTGAAGGCGCAAGTGCTATATCACCTATTCCCGAAGCTGCCTGATTTTCGAAAATTGCCTTCCAAGTAAGACCGTTATTGTTGGTTTTCCAGAGGTTACCCGAACCAAAAGCAACATACATAGTTCCTGGGTTTTGAATATCTACCTGAATGGCATCTGCCCTTGCTGAATTAACTGTAGGGCCAATCTGAATCCAGTCTATACCATAAGTAGTTTCCGCCTTTTTCTGCTCATACTGTTTAAATGAAGCCATTAATGGCGATTCTGGCTGTTGGGCTATCATTTGAGAACAGCTAAAAAAGATACAGGCAATTAGAGAAAGGGAAGACTTAGTCATGACTAGTGAGATGATTTCCTTTAAAATAGTCAATGTTTTTTCCATTCTAAATCGCTATTCCATGAAATCAAATCGTCTCTTTTTCACAGTTATAAAGAATATTAAAATACTCTTTTTTATTATGTTTACTTCATGAACAATATCACACATGAGTACCGATTTCTGATAGACCTTATCAAAGGCCGAAAGAAATTGAAGAGACTTCAGACAGGTTGGAATCAGCAACATCTTTCCAAGACAATTTCGGTCTATCTCCCCCTAGATATACTCATAAATGTAATTGTGATAATTCCTCTTTACTTTTTATTCGAGAGCTTTTTCGATACCTACGAAGAGTTTCTTGAGAGTGACTTGGAAATAATTCTGTTAGGGGTTTTGATTGTACCCTTTTTTGAGGAACTTTTATTCAGGTGGCCCATGGTTTACAAAGAGCTGCATTTTAAGCTTTTCTTAGTCCTTGCAAGTTTAATCCTGATCCCAGTGTGCTGGTACATCGGCCTTCCTTTATTCGTTTCAGTGCTTGTTTTACTCGCTTTCGATTGGAAGAAAGACCTTAAATATGATATTGAAGCATTACATGCTAAATACTCAAAACACATTTTCTGGATCCTCACAGTGTCATTTGCATTAGTTCATATGAGCAATTATGACTATCAATCAATTCCTATTTGGGTATATCCATTGATGGTCATTCCACAGTTTATAGGAGGAGTATTTCTTGGCATAGTCAGAATCAGATTCGGATTAAGGTACTCCATTATTCTGCATAGCTTATTCAATTTATTCGCCTTTGGAGGAGATATGATCTTTGGTTGATAAAACCTTTCGCTCAATTCAACTATTTTTGCAGAACTGTTGTTAGCCCAGATAATTGGAGAAAATAATGAGCAAAAGAGTAGTTGTTGGTCTTTCTGGTGGAGTTGATTCGAGTGTTACTGCCCATTTATTAATTGAGCAAGGCTATGAGGTAATTGCCATGTTTATGCGCAATTGGGTAGATGATTCAGTCATTATCTCAGATGAATGCCCTTGGGTTGAAGACAGTAACGATGCTTTGGCCGTTGCCGAAAAATTAGGAATTCCCTTCCATGTCATCGACCTCAGCGAACAGTATAAAGAGCGTATAGTAGACTATATGTTCCGGGAATATGAAAAAGGCAGAACACCTAATCCTGATATTCTTTGCAATAGAGAAGTGAAATTCGACATCTTTCTCAAAGCGGCCATGCAGTTGAAAGCAGATTTTGTGGCTACTGGTCATTATGCGCAAAAGGAGACCATCATTAAAGATGGCAAAGAAATTCACCGATTAATTGCTGGGGCCGACCCCGGAAAAGATCAAAGCTATTTCCTCTGTCAATTGAACCAAGAGCAGTTGGGCAAAGCCCTCTTCCCTATTGGTCATTTACAAAAATCTGAAGTAAGGAGAATTGCCAAAGAGCAAGACCTCATCACTGCTGAAAAAAAGGATTCTCAAGGCCTTTGCTTTATCGGTAAAGTGAGGCTGCCTGAATTTCTTCAACAGCAACTGAAGCCTAAGGCGGGTGAAATTCGTGAGCTAGAAGCTAGCTCTATCAATTTTGAACCTTTCCGAACAAATAGTACTGTGGCATATAATTCGACAAAAGAAATGTTGACTACGCTCACAACACCTTATACTTACCAGCCAACTGATGGTAAAAAAGTAGGTGAACACAATGGTGCCCACTATTACACCATCGGGCAAAGAAAAGGACTTGCTGTTGGCGGAACTCCTGAGCCTTTATTCGTTATTGAAAAGGATACTGAGAACAATGTCATCTATACTGGTCAAGGTGAAAATCATCCGGGTCTGTTGAGAAAGGGACTCTTTGTGCCGAATAATGATGTGCATTGGGTAAGACCAGACTTGGCACTTAGCTCTGGAGTTTCTAAAAAATATCAAGCCAGAATTCGCTATAGACAGCCTTTAGAGGCCGTTGAAATCTATTGTGAAGATGAGGGCTTGTACTTCATTTTCGATGAGCACCAGAAAGGAATTGCATCAGGTCAGTTTGTGGCTTGGTATGACGGCACGGAACTCATTGGTTCCGGAGAAATAGCTTAGCATTTTTTTAATCGCTTCTTAAACCTTTCTCTAGTTTGGCTGTCCAAAGTCCAAATTTCATCCCATGAGAAAAGTATATCTATTATTTAGCATGTTGTTAGTTATCGGATTAGCTACAGCACATGCGCAAGGTGGCGGCCAAAGAGGCGGTCAAAGAGGTCAAGGTGGAGCTCAAATGAATCCCGAAGCTATGGCCAAACAAAGGGCTCAAACTTGGCAGGAATCGTTCGGATTGTCTGACGACCAATACAAGAAAACATACGAAACCATACTGGAGAACCAGAGCGAAATGCAGAAGAAAATGCAGAGCTTAAGAGCTTCGGGTGATAGAGAAGGCATGAGAACCGCTATGGAATCGAGCCAAAAAGACATGGATAAAAAACTCAAGGAAATATTTACCGCTGAACAGTGGACAAAATATGAAACTTGGAAAAAAGAGAATCCGCCAATGCAGCGAAGAGGTGGAGGCAATTAAGTTTGCAAATTATGTTTTGGTTGACAAAGCCCTGATCCGAGAATTTGGATCAGGGCTTCTTTTTTATTCGTACCTCAATGAGTCTACAGGGTTTCTATTAGCGGCTCTAAAAGCCTGAACAACAACAGTTAATACGGCTATAAGCACTAAAACTATGGCTGGAATAATAAATAGAAAAACATTGATCTCAATTCTATAGGCATAACTGGAGAGCCACTCAGACATGGCTAAATAAGCCAATGGAATAGAGAGAAGGATTGAGACGCCTATTAACTTCAGAAAGTTGATAGACAGCATCTGAATCAGTGATAAAACCGATGCTCCAAGAACCTTTCGAATACCTATTTCTTTAACCCGCTGCTGAACTTCGTACAGCACCAACCCAAACAAACCTAGGACTGCTACAAAAATTGTGATTACAGAAAAAGTGGTAAAAACTGTTCCGAACTGTTCGTCTGCCTTATACTGTCTATCAAAACTTTCATCTAGAAAAAAGTATTCAAAATCACTCTGTTCATACTGTTCTCTATATTTTTGCTCAATTTGACGGATTATTTCACTGTACTCTTCCGCCTTACTATTCAGTTTAATAGATAT
>CAYGKL010000162.1:0-4587 GCA_964350505.1 uncultured Roseivirgaceae bacterium
ATTACCTAAAATCAAACGCATCAAGTGTTTTTGATGAATGGACAAAGGAATGGGAGGTCTATTTGTAAATGCATCCGAAGATTTTTTTAGCTTAGGCATTGAATTGGAACAACAATTAATGAGAGTACTACCATTGATTATCAGCTTCGTAAATCCTTTAATCCTATTTGGTTTATTAGCGATATCTATACCAATCATTATTCATCTTTTCAACTTGAGGAGAGTTAAGAAAGTTGAATTTTCAAATACTTCTTTGCTCAAGAGAATTAAGGAAGAAAGTTCTGCAAAGAGAAAGCCTGTTGAATTACTCATACTTTTGTCGAGAATTCTGGCCATTGCACTATTAGTTTTGGCTTTCGCCCAACCACTTTTTAAGGATGTGCAGAATGATTTAAAACTTCGAAACGAGGTTCTTATATACCTAGATAATTCTCAAAGTCTCTCATTACTAAATGAGGATGGATTTTCTGGTTTTGATAGGGCAGTAAATGAAGCGAACGCGATAGTTGACACATATGCGGATGGAACGATCTTTCATTTTATAGAGAATGGTTATGCTAATTCAATTTCAGCGGATTATACGGGTAGTTCTTTACAAGAGCTACTTACTGAGATACAGCAAGTCGGTGTTGATAGGCAACTTGAGGAAATTGGTAGCCGAATAAATGGTAGTAATCTTGAGGGGGATGTCTACTATATTTCTGATTTCCAGAGTAAGCAAGATTTTGATCCATTGATTTTGGATACTACAAATAATTATTATTTAATACCTATTCAAGCTCAAAACTATTCGAATGTATTTATCGACACACTTTACCTTGAGAATACATTTTCATCAGGCTCTTTTGCCAATTTATTAAAGATTAGGCTCAGGAGAAATTTTAGAGATAATGATGTAGTTAATCTTAAGCTATTAATTGGTGACCAGCTATTTGGGACGGCAGAGGTGGATTTTGGCAACCAATTGATAGCTGAGCATCAGTTCGAAATACAGGCAAATGAAGTAGGCTTGGATAGGATAGAATTGCAAATAGATGATCCCAATCTAACATTCGATAATTCGTTTTACGCATCGATTAATCAATTGGATAAAGTAAAAGTTGTTGAAGTATATGATAATACAACTCCAACTTTCATTCAATCACTTTTTGATGATAATGAAGTATTTCAGTTCGACCGCCTCGATTCAAGATTTCTAGATAATGAACTTATTGCTTCGGCAAACCTATTAATCATAAATGAGATTGATGAAATGTCTAATCAACTTGTTAACGTTCTCAATAATTTAATAACCGCTGGAGGAACTGTGATGGTCATTCCAGATGCAGTTAACAAACCTTCTGACTTTTCAAGGTTAGGGATAGTTACGACTTCCGAAAATGGCAATAGAGTAGAGCTATCTCAGCCAGACTTTGAAAATCCTTTATTTCAAAGTGTCTTTGATGGTTTAAATGAGAATATTGAAATGCCAGAGGCTACCTTAAACTTCAGAATAATGAATAGCGAGTTAGATTATTTGGAGTTTAGAAATGGACGAGGATTTCTTTCAAAAATTAATACAGAAGGTAACATGTTCTTCTTCGCTTCTCCATTTGAAGAAGAGTATAGTTCATTTACCAATCATGCCTTATTTGTGCCTGTCATGTATAAACTTGCTTTAGGGAGCAAGGTGAGCTTATCAAACTTATATTACTATACCGACAGTGAATCTATCTTCTATCCCATCGATAACGCATTCGGCAATAGCATATTTAAACTTTCTGCAGAAGGTGAAGATATAATTCCAGATCAGAGAATTGAAGGGGATAGGTTAATATTTGAAATACCTAAAGATATAATTGAGCCAGGTCAATATGCCTTATCAGTCAATAATCAGACTCTGGGTACACTTTCCTTTAATATACCAAAAACCGAATCTGATCTTAAGTTGGTAGATCCTTTTGTCTTCGAAGATTTAAATTTACTAGATCACGTAACAGTAATAGAGACTTCTTCCCAAACGGATGTGGAGCAATTTCTTCAAGCTGGGGTAGCTGGTATACAACTTTGGAAGTATGCATTACTCGGTGCTCTCTTTTTTCTTTTTGTGGAAATAATATTAATCCGATATTTGTAACATGGAGTTTTTAATCCGTTCTGCTCAAATTGTTGACAAATACTCTTCCCACAACCTTTCAAAGAAAGACATCTTGATTTCTAATGGTTTAATAAAAGCCATAGATTCAGATATAGATTTTAATGGTCAGATAGTTTCTGGCGAAAATCTCAAGGTATCTGTAGGTTGGGTTGATATGAGGGCTCATTATCAGGATCCAGGTAATGAGCATAAAGAAGACTTAGAAACGGGGTGTTCAGTAGCTGCTGCCGCGGGTTTTACCGATGTGGTACTTTTACCAAACACCAACCCTGTTGTAAATACAAAGAATTCTGTTTCATATTTCTTGAAGTGGAATAAGCACTCTGTAGTTCAGCTTCATCCAATTGCTGCGGTTAGCGTTGATTGTGATGGGAAAGAGCTTACAGAAATGATAGACCTACACACCGCAGGGGCAGTGGCTTTCAGTGACGGATTAAAACCAATTTGGCACACTGATATCATGCTGAAGTCGCTACAATACCTCCAGAAATTTGATGGTCTATTAATAAATAAGCCTCAAGATGAAATGTTAACAGCCTTCGGTCATATGAATGAGGGTAGGGTTAGTACTTTGATGGGGCTAAAAGGGATGCCAGTTTTAGCAGAAGCTATAATGATACAGAGAGACTTAAGGCTGCTTGAATATGCTGGTGGAAGGCTTCATTTCAGTTTGGTTTCGAGCAAGGAAGGAATTGATCTTATCAGAGAGGCTAAGGCAAATGGGCTAAATGTGACATGTGATGTTGGTATCAATTACTTAAAGTATACAGATGCTGATCTAGAGGATTATGATACTCACCTTAAAGTGAACCCTCCCTATAGAACAGAACTTGATAGACAAGCTTTAATTGAAGCTGTGAAGGATGGAACAGTCGACTGTTTGGTTTCTGATCATATCCCTCATGATGAAGAAAGTAAAAAGCTGGAATTCGATTTAGCAGACTTTGGCTCAAGTAATCAGCAGGCATTTTTCAGTGTTTTGAATGAGGTATTTAAAGATGAATCGGTGAGTTACATTCATCTTTTCTCTGAGAACCCCAGAAAACTACTAAAGATGAATCGACCAACTATTGAGGTGGGATCTGAAGCCTGTCTAACAATTTTTAACAATGATCAATGGCGGTTAGATGCTTCCAGCAATAGATCAAAATCTGTTGCAGCACCGAGTTTCAATAATGATCTTCAGGGTAAAGTGATTGGTATTGTAAATAATGGGCAACTTATTCTGAATTGAGATGAAGATAAGGCCGATTATTTCTAAGCTAGGGGCTAGGTATGGACTTGTAGGAGGGATACTTACTGTAGTAGCCTATTTGACCTTGTACTACATGGGTCTTCAGCCTTGGAGAAACCTGATTTCCTTTCTTCTCGACATTGTAATTGTAGGATTGTTTTGCTTTTTGCCAATCAGAGAATTTAGGGCAGACCATAACAATGGTGAATTGAGGTTTTATCATGGCATGACCATAGGCTTTGTTTCATACCTCACTGTTGGGTTTGTTTTTTCTATGTTCTACGCAATCTTCACAAACTGGATTGAGCCTTCTTTCATGGAGGTATATAGATCGGTTCAGCTTGAAGAAATGAAAGGAATGAAAGATATGATTACAAGCCGAGTAGATGAGAATAAGGAACAGTTCTTTCAGGAACAATTGGATGCAGTTTCAACAATAACAAATTCACAGCTAATCCTTGATGTTTTTCTTAAAAAGCTAATTATTGGTTTATTTCTGACACCAATTTTTTCTATCATCCTGCGAACACATAAGCCGCAATAGGGACGTTGATCAGTGATATTAATCGCTTAAGTAAATTTTGATCGAATTTCGATGAATGTAGGTAAACTTGATATAAATAAGTATTTTTCAAGTATTCAACCTTAAATAACTATTATGGAAAACGAGATTTCAACAAGTCAATACGGGAAAAAGTGGGGCTTAATATATGGCCTAGTAGCAACCATCATTGCATTGGTTCCTTTGTTATTGGAAAAGCAGATGGCATGGACAGGTTTTTTGAATGTTGCAATTGCGATTGTATGTTATGCAATGGCCACGAAAGAATTTAAAACTGATAACGGTGGATTCATGTCGTTTGGTGAAGGCTTCAGAATATCAATGCTTGCAGCGTTGATTGGAGGTATACTAAGAAGTGTCGTTTCATACGTCTATGGTAAGTTTATCGATCCAACAGTGCAAGATAGAATACAGGAAGCGATGGTGGATACTTGGACAGAGCAGGGAATGACTCCGGAGCAAATTGAGCAAGCCCAAGGTTTCGCAATGGGCTTTACTAATCCTGAAGTTGGGTTAATAAGTGGTATCATTGTAGCTTTACTTGGCGGATTGATTTGGGGGTCCATTGTATCTGCCATAAATAAAAATGAAGCCGAAGATTTCTAATTTGATTAATATTTCAATTGTAATACCACTCTTCAATGAAGAAGAGTC
>CAYGKL010000163.1:0-1150 GCA_964350505.1 uncultured Roseivirgaceae bacterium
TTCCAGATCAGGTATAAAATTAAATAATCACTCCATTTAAACCATTTGATTTGTGGGGCAAACCAAACTTTGATAATTTCCGAATCTTAAACAGAATAGAAATGAGAATGAAACTTGGAGCAATCGCTATGCTTTTCACTTTGTGCACAACTTTAGTGTTGGGGCAAGAAAAGGCAACTAGAAAAGATAGTGAAAGATGGCAGCAATATGCCAAATACAATATGGAAATTGATATGGATGTTACCACCAATCGATTCACAGGTGTTCAGAAAATTGAATACACCAACAATTCTCCCGATGTATTGGACAAAGTGTTCTATCACCTCTATTTCAACGCTTTCCAGCCGGGGAGCATGATGGATGTTCGATCAAGAACAATTGAAGATCCAGACAGAAGAGTGGGCGATAGAATTTCAAAGTTATCTGATGATGAAATTGGCTACCAAAAAATCATGTCTTTGAAGCAAAACGGTAAAGATGTGAAGTATGCAATGGAAGGAACTATACTTGAGGTAACTCTGAACGAGCCCATCAGACCAGGGCAAAAAGTAACTTTCGATATGAATTTCGAAGCACAAGTGCCTGTTCAAATTAGAAGAACTGGACGCGATAACCGCGAAGGAGTACGTTACACCATGACCCAATGGTTCCCGAAATTAGCTGAATACGACTACCAAGGCTGGCATGCTGATGAGTACATTGGCCGCGAGTTCTATGGCGTTTGGGGAGACTTTGATGTGAAAATCTCTATCGATAAGGATTATGTAATAGGTGGAACCGGATATTTACAAAACCCATTAGAAATAGGTCATGGTTATGAAGAAGAAGGCCAAACGGTGAATAAAAAAATCCAAAACGGAAAACTAACCTGGCACTTTGTGGCACCTGACGTGCATGACTTTGCTTGGGCTGCAGATCCAGATTATTTACATGACAAACTGACCATGAAAAATGGTATGGTACTCCACTTCTTCCACCAGAAAGGTCAGAATGAAGAAAACTGGGCTAAGCTGATGCCCATTACAGAGCAAGCATTCGAATATGCCAATAAAACCTTCGGTCAGTATCCATACAAACAATTCTCAGTGATTCAAGGTGGAGACGGTGGTATGGAATACCCAATGTCTACCATGATTACAGGAATGAGAGG
>CAYGKL010000163.1:1250-4505 GCA_964350505.1 uncultured Roseivirgaceae bacterium
GAAAAAGTTGGTCAAATGCCAATGCCAATGGACGTGGTGGTAACTTATAAAGACGGAACAAAAGAAGTGCACTACATGGCCTTGAGAATGATGCGTGGTGAAAAGCCCGCTGAAACCAATGATCCAAGAGTGGTTCACCCTGACTGGCCGTGGACGAACCCAACCTATGAGTTCAGCATCAATAGACCTATTTCAGACATCGTTTCAGTTGAAATTGACCCTTCGAAAAGAATGGCCGATGTAAATAGGGATAACAATGGATGGACTGCTGAATCCATAGATAGCAAGAAATAGACATAAAGTTTTAATTCAGATATTGAAGAGGGGTTGCTTAGTTAAGCAGCCCTTTTTTAATGAGCACATCGTCTCCACCTTAAATGACAAGAACCTACCAGAACTATTTCATTAACAATGAGTTCAATATTCCATGTAAGAATTCAGTGATGAATTGATTAACTTGACACTAAACCAACCTTTGCAATGGCTAAATACAATCTTAAAATCAACAACAAGAGCTACGCTGTTGATGCTGACCCACAAACCCCTCTCCTATGGGTAATTAGGGATGAGGTAGGCTTAACAGGCACCAAATATGGCTGCGGAATAGCCCAATGTGGTGCTTGCACTGTACATTTAAACGGAAATGCAGTGCGCTCTTGCTCACTTCCTGTTTCAGCAATCGCTGATCAAAACATCACAACCATAGAAGGCCTTTCCAGTGACAACAGCCACCCTGTTCAAAAGGCATGGCTAGAAGTTCAAGCTCCTCAGTGCGGTTACTGCCAGTCCGGACAAATCATGTCTGCCTCTGCCCTATTGAGCAATACGCCCAAACCAACCGATGAGCAGATTGACCAAGCCATGGCTGGCAATATTTGCCGCTGTGGAACCTATCACCGAATCAGAAAAGCAATTCATGTAGCCTCAACCGAAATGAATAATGGAAGCAAATAGAGTTAACAGAAGAAAATTCTTGAAAGTTACTGGACTTACGGGAGCGTTTTTAGCTATTGGTTTCGATCAATTAGCTTTTGGTTCAGAAAATAGCACATTCAAAAAAATAATGGCAGAAGACCTGATTGAAGGTCAAAGCCTTAACCCCTATGTAACCATCAGTGAATCGGGAGAGATCACTATTATGGCACACATTCCCGAACTTGGGCAAGGTATTTTCCAAGGGATACCAGCAGTTATTGCTGAAGAGATGGGAGTAACCATGGATCAGATAACCATTGTGAAAGCCAGTGCCATGAGAAAATATGGAGCACAGTCCATTGGTGGTAGCCGAAGCATTCGTTCCCTTTTTACTCCAATGAGGCAATTAGGGGCCGCTACCAAAGATTTATTTGTAAGAGCAGCAGCAGCTAAATGGAATGTTAGTCCTAATGCATGTGAAGTAAAAGAAGGTGTGGTTTACAACAAAAACACCAAAGCAAGCCTAACCTATGGTCAATTAGTAAAAGATGCCTCTCAATTGGAGCTTACGAAAAACCCAACACTGAAGTCAAAATCAGAATTTAAGATCATAGGTAAAGCCACCTTAAGACCTGATTTAGCAGGTAAGGTAAATGGATCGGCAGACTTTGGTATTGATGCTAAAACTGATGGCTTGCTATTTGCCACCATCGAAAGGTGTCCAACTCTTCAGGGTGAGCTTAAGAGTTACGATAAAGAAGCAGCTATGGCTGTTCCCGGGGTGGTTGATGTCATGGAAGTGACTCGTTCAGTTTATGGAAAGCAAAACACAGGAATAGCAGTAGTTGCCGAAAACTATTATGCTGCCACACAAGGTAGGAAGAAGTTAAATCCTCAATGGGACAATGCCAAGTTCAAGCAAATAACCACTGAAAGTCTTTTTAACGAAATGCGCGAATTGGCCAAAGAAGATGGCCTTGAACATGTTGAGAAAGGCAATTTCAAATCTACTCTGGAAACAGCAACAGATGCTCTTTCTGTGAGGTACGAATTACCCTATTTATCGCACTCCTGTATGGAGCCTATGAACTGCACAGTTCAAGTGAGGGAAGATAATACTGCTGAAATTTGGGCTTCGAGCCAAAGTCCACAAGTACAAAGACAGTTAGCAAGAGACCTAGGAATTCCTGATGCTGAGGCAGAAGAAAAAATCAAAGTGCATATGCCATTTATGGGCGGAGGTTTTGGTAGAAGATCAATGAATGATTCGCTCGAAGAGTGTTTCCAGATTTCAAAAGCTCTCAGAAAACCAGTCAAATTAATCTGGTCTAGAGAAGATGACACGCAGCAAGGGCCTTTCAGACAAGGAACTGTTCACCAAATGACTGCTACTTTCGATGGCAATGGAAGCCCAATCGGAATTCAGCATAAAATGGTGAGTTCTTCTATTACAGCGCAAGCAAGGCCTAAGGGTACTCGAGTTCCTTTTGAAGTAATGGAAGCCATCAATACTCACTATGACATTGAGAATATTTCTGTACGCTATAATGAATTCAGGAGTGAAATCCCTATTCATTGGTGGCGTTCAGTTTTTGGAGCAACCAACGGAGTAGCGCATGAGGCATTTATCGATGAAGTAGCTATTAAAGCGAACAAAGAACCACTTCAATTCAGAAAAGAAATGCTCAAGAGCGAGCCAAGGTTTGTGAAAGTTTTGGAGAAACTTGAAACAGAATCGGATTGGAACAAACCGCTAGGAACCGATGAAGGCAAGGGTGTTGCCATTGTAGAAAGTTTTGGAACTATTGTTGCTCATGCGGTATTCCTGAAAAAGGAAAACGGTAGAGTCACGATTCCTAAAGTTGTTTCTGTGGTAGACTGCGGAATTTATGTGAACTCAGACCAGGTAAAAGCCCAGACAGAGGGAAATATCATTTTCGGACTTACAGCCGCACTGAAAGACCCAATTACCTTTAAGGATGGAGCTGCTGAACAAGCCAACTTTGATACCTACCGAATGTTAAGAATCAACGAAGCACCTCGAGATATTCAAGTTCACTTGATGGAAAATGAAGAGGCTCCAGGTGGCGTTGGAGAGCCAGGGTTGCCACCAATCGGCTCTGCACTCTTGAATGCTGTGTTTGATTTGACAGGTAAGAGGATTAGAGAATTACCATTCGATCTGCAAACTATCTGATCTTTAAAAAAATAGTGATATCGAAAACCATCATATTAGCTATGCGTAAAATTGGCTTGGATATTCTTTATTAACGACACATTCAGGTCTATGAAAAAGCACATAACAATTCTCATTTTACTCCTATTAGTGTCAAGCTGCAC
>CAYGKL010000164.1:0-4266 GCA_964350505.1 uncultured Roseivirgaceae bacterium
CCCCCTTAGTCTTAGCGTCTGGCTGAGACCTAACGCATCAAAAGAATATTGGCACAGCCATTATATCCTAGTAAAGTATAGCCTCAAAAAAGCTGACGTTTTGCTAACTTAGTCGCTTCACTGATTCAAAGCCACATAAGAGTTAATGATCAAATCATAACCACCAAATCACAGATTATGAAAAGTAAACTTAGCCCGCTATTCTTACTGTTAGTGCTATTCATCAGCACGAATGCCCAAGGACAAAGCCAAAGAACGTATACAAGTTCCGATTATGACCGCGCAGTAGCCAAGTTGTCTGGCAACACTAGCAAATTGATCGATAATGATATTCGTCCGCAATGGCTGCCAGATGGAAGAATTTGGTATCGATCGTTAACTGAAAACCGTTCAGAATTCAAATTATTTGACCCGACTAACAAGCGACAAATAGTGGCTAACTCTCAAAAAGAATTATTCGAAAAAGCTGGGGTTGAGTTAGATTCAAGAAGAACATCGCGAAATGAAGTATTGTCTCCTGACGGCAGTCATTCAGCCTTTATCCGAGATTGGAACTTGTGGGTAAGGAATGTGGCGACTGGCACCGAATGGGCCTTGACCACAGATGGAATCAAAGATTTTGGTTATGCCACCGACAATGCAGGCTGGAAACAAAGTGACCGCCCAATTCTCAGCTGGTCGCCTGACTCTAAAAAGATCGCAACATTTCAGCAAGATCAACGCCATGTCAGTGATATGTATTTGGTGAAAACACAAGTAGGTGCCCCTGAGCTCAAACAATGGAAATACCCTATCCCTGGCGATTCAGACATCATTCGCATTCACCGAGTCATTATTGAAGTAAGTGAGCAACCGAAAATCATCAAACTAAAAATGAATGCCGATGCAAGACGCGGCACCCTATGCGATGACATCTCCTGCGAAGGCGGATTTGACGATGTAGCCTGGAGTGAAGATAGCCAGCAACTTGTCTTTGTTTCTACCAGCCGCGATCACAAGCGAGAGAACATCAGGGTAGCCAATACCCAAACCGGTGAAGTCAAAGACATTTTTGAGGAAGTAGTAGATACACAATATGAATCTGGGCAAGGCGGCATTAACTGGAGATACTTCTCTGAGACCAATGAGATCATCTGGTACTCCGAAAGAACAGATTGGGGGCACTTGTATTTATACAATGCCACTACTGGAGCTGTGAAAAACCAGATCACCTCTGGCGATTACTTGGTAAGAAAGATTTTAAATATTGACGAGAAAAATCGTGTCATCTATTTTGTAGGAAGCCATCATGAAGGGAAAGGCAACCCCTATTTCAGTTATTTATACCAAGTAAACTTTAATGGCAAAAACTTAAAAATGTTGTCACCTGCAGAAGGTCATCACAGCATTAGCTTATCCCCTGACAATCAGTATTTTATTGATTCCTATTCACAACCTGATGTACCTCCTGTGCATGAAGTGCGAGACATCAAAGGCAAGCTCATCAGCACCTTGGAGAAGACTGATGTTTCTAGGCTGAGCGCCACAGGATGGAAAGCGCCTACCTCTTTCACTGTGAAATCGGCTCAGGGGCAATGGGATTTATATGGACTCTTGTACACGCCTACGGATATGAAGCCGAACGAGAAGTTACCTGTGATCGTCTATATTTATCCAGGCCCACAGGGCGGTAGTGTTGGCTCTTGGAGTTTCAGCGCATCGCGAAGGGATAATCAGGCCCTTGCTGAATTAGGGTTTGTAGTGGTACAACTTGAGGGCAGCTGCAATCCCGATAGGTCTAAATCATTTCATGATGCCTGCTATGGCAACATGGGAGAAAACACATTAGCAGATCAAATTGCTGGCTTAAAGCAATTGCAAGAAAAGTATAAATTCCTCGACTTAGACAGGGTGGGAATTTGGGGACACTCCGGAGGTGGATTTGCCACTGCGGCCGCCATGTTTAAATACCCAGATTTTTTCAAAGTGGGGATTTCAGAATCTGGAAACCACGACAACCGAAATTACGAAGACGACTGGGGAGAACGATATATTGGCTTAGAAACCATAGACAGTGATGGAATCTCAAACTATGAGAAACAGGCCAATCAGACCTTTGCCAAAGACTTAAAAGGAAAGCTACTAATCATCCATGGTGGTATGGACGATAATGTACCTCCCTATAACTCCTATTTGGTGGCCGATGCATTGATCAAAGCGAACAAAGATTTCGATTTTATCTTGCTGCCCAATGCGCGACATGGGTTTGGCATAGACAGTGATTACATTATGCGCAAGCGTTGGGATTACTTCCTTACGCACCTGATGCAGGCTACAACTCCAAAAGAATATCTGATTAAAATTGATCCTGACCCAAGAATGAAATAAGTAATCATTGCAATTGATGAGCGTAGATTTTATAAGCTAGTAAGGGCTCGATATTGTTGACAGAGCCGCCAGAGGATTAGATCTATTATTGGATAGCATTAACACTAGCAAACCTTAGAATAGGAAATCTTTAAAAGACTAAAGACCTATTCCTTGGTAGAGAGAAACTATAATCTGTGGATATTTTTTCTCATTCACTTGACAAGTTATAGACTGAAATAACTTGAAAGAGTTGAACGGTTATAACGATAATAGAGACCATACTCAATTTCTAATTATCGGCAGCAAAATTGATTTGATGCCAAAATATAGTTTTGTACATTTGATTCACTAAATGCAGAACTATCGCACAGAACAAACTCCATATCGAAAACATAAAGGATCAATTTAGATCAGAATTGACATTTTCAAGTACTGACTTGATGGAATTCTATCGAACTTTTGAGCCAGAAGTGAAAAAGACTACCGTCAACTGGAGGATATACAATCTCGTGCAAGAAGGAATATTGAACAGAGTTGGTAGAGGAAAATTTTCACTCGTGAAAAGTGATGCCTACATCCCCGAAATATCAAATAAATTAAACTCCGCTTATAAAAAGATAAAGTCAGACTTCCCTTTTTTGACCGTTTGTCTTTGGAGTACTTCTGTGCTTAATGAATTTATGCTCCACCAACCTGGAAGATATTACCAACTCATTGAAGTTGAAAAGGATGCCATGGAAAGTATTTTCTATTACTTAAAGGATAGAAACTATTCGGTATTTATGGAACCTTCCGAACAACTAATCAGGCGATATATGATTGATGAAAAAGAGCCATGGATCGTTAAACCACTGGTGTCTGAAGCGCCTATTCAACTTGTCAATGGCTTTCCTACAGTTACAATAGAGAAGTTACTTGTCGATATATTCTGTGATCCGGTAATATTTAATGCTCAGCAAGGATCAGAAATGAATCAAATATTTAAAGAGGCGTTTGAGAAATACACAATTAGTGAAAGTAAGATGTTGCGCTATGCTAGTAGAAGAAGGAAAAAATTGGAACTAAACGCCTACCTAGATCAAACATCAAAATATCGGCAGTAAATCTAATTTGCTACCATTAATAGCCTATGATAAGTAAAGACTCCTTACATATTGATTGGATTACCAAAGTATCATTGGCAAACAGAAAGGCTGATAAAATACTCGTGGAGAAGGTTATTAGAGCCCTAATGCTTTTAGAGGGGTTAGTAAAGCAGCATTTGGATTTTGTTTTCAAAGGAGGTACTGCCTTAATGCTAATTCTAGATTCGTCAAAAAGGCTTTCCATAGATATTGACATTATTGTTGAAAAAGAGCCAAAAGACTTGGAAGATTTGTTTGAAGCATTAATCAAAGAACAAGGCTTTACAAGGTTTGAACTTCAGGAACGCAAAACTTCAACTCGTATTCATAAGGCTCACTACAAGTTTTTTTACCAACCCAGCCATAAAACTCAAGCTGCAGAGGAAAGTATATTGCTCGATATTTTATTCGAAAAAGTAGGTTATTCTAAAATCAATGAGACTCCTATCAGCTCAAAATTTGTGCTTGAAGAAGGAGATCCAATGGTCGTAAGAGTTCCTTCAGCAGAAGATATCCTTGGCGACAAACTCACAGCCTATGCGCCTAATTCTACGGGCATCCCCTATTTCAAGGGTAAGACCAGTATGAGTATGGAAATAATGAAGCAGCTTTATGATGTAGGAAACCTTGTGGACATTGCTGAAGATGGAGTACTTGTAAAAAAGACTTTTGAGAATTTTGCGGCCACTGAACTTACCTATAGAAATCAATCAAAATTGAGTGTTGATGATGTCTTGGATGACATCTACCAGACCTCTCTTTGTTTAGTAAGCAGGGGTTTGGCTGGAAAAGG
>CAYGKL010000165.1:0-2559 GCA_964350505.1 uncultured Roseivirgaceae bacterium
TTCTTACCTTCCATCCATGAAAATTCTCATCATTCAAACGGGGGGTACCATAGACAAAGACTATCCTAAAACCAATGCAGGATATGCCTTTGAGATAGATGAGCCCGCTGTGGCACGTGTGCTTCAAAATGTAATGTCAGGCTTTGAATTTGAAGTGGTGAGTCTCTTCAAAAAAGATTCTCTAGAAATTACAAACCAAGATAGAACTGTTTTAAAGGGCTTTATTTCAAAAAGTTCGGCTAACAAAATTCTCATCACTCATGGTTCTGATACCATGCCAGAAACAGGTCAGTTTATAGGTAACATTTCTGGTAAAACCATAGTATTAACAGGAGCCTATAAGCCAGAAAGGTTTACTAATTCTGATGCTGCATTTAATATTGGAACAGCCATTGGTGCACTCAATAGTTTGAGAGAAGGCACGTTTATTGCCATGAATGGTCTGGTTCTACCGGCAGATGAGGTTCAGAAGAATACAAAAACTGGTATGTTTGAATGTAAATAGCCCCAGTGGTACACCTTGACAAACTTTCTTGGGGAAAACAGTAACAGTAATTGAATGGTGTGCCTTCGGACGCTTAAGTTTGTCAAAGTTTGGAATAATTAAATATTGAAAACGATAAATTGATATATGAAGAAGTTGATTCTAGCGCTGCTATTTCTCGCAGCTTTCACCCTAAATGCACAAAATACCCCACCACCAAAAAACTGGTTCAATCTCGATCCTGTCAAAGACTCCGTTAATGGGGTGAGTGCAGAGAAGGCCCATGAGTACATGAAAGGCAAGCCAAGTAAAAAAGTACTAGTTGCCGTTATAGACTCAGGCATTGACATTGAGCATGAAGATTTGAAAGATGTGGTTTGGACCAATCCTAATGAGATTCCTAATAATGGCATTGACGATGATAAAAACGGCTACATCGATGACATCCATGGTTGGAATTTCATAGGAGGTAAAGATGGCCGCAACGTGGACAAGGAAACACTTGAGATCACCCGCGAATTCAAGCGCTTAAAAGCAAAATATGAGAATGTTGCTGAAGAAGAAGTGGCTAAAGCTGACAAGGATGAGTATGCTTATTGGGTAAATATTAAAGAAGAGTTCGAGCTGAATTACAACCAAGCCAGCCAGCAAGTAATGATGATGGATAACATCAGTTCACAACTGTTGAGATTCAATAAGCTTTTTCAAGCCTATTTGCTCGATGATGAAATCACATTTGAAGACTTAAATAATGTTAGCTCAACGGATGATGTAATTTCAAGAGGTAAGCAGATGCTGACTCAAATTTGGGGAATGACTGACAGCTCACTTTCTCTTGATACTTTAATTTATTTCATTGGGAAAGATATTGAGCAGATTGAGAAAGAGACTAAGTATTCTTATAACCTCGAGTTAGACACCAGAGAAATTGTTGGAGATGACCCGAACAAATTAGACGAAGTAGGTTATGGCAATAACGATGTGATTGGAAAAAACACCGACAATTTTCATGGTACCCACGTTTCAGGAATTATTGCTGCAACCAGAGGGAATAATATTGGAATTGATGGTGTAGCCAACAACGTTGAAATCATGGCCATTCGCGCTGTGCCGGACGGTGACGAGCGCGATAAAGATGTAGCTAATGCCATTAGATATGCTGTAGACAATGGTGCTCAAATAGTGAATATGAGTTTTGGAAAAGGGTATTCTCCCAATTCTGCTTATGTATATGAAGCGATTGAATATGCTGCTAAAAAAGGTGTTTTGCTTGTTCATGCGTCAGGTAACTCAGCAGAAAATATTGACGAAGCCAATAACTTCCCTAACGACAAATTTGGCAGAAAGAAAGACTGGCCTCATTGGGTTGAAGTAGGTGCTTCTTCTTGGGGCTCCGAGGGCAACTATGTGGGCACCTTCTCTAATTATGGCAAAAAATCTGTTGACGTTTTTGCACCAGGTGTAGCGATTTATTCTTTAGCTCCAGGCAATGAGTATCAAGATGCTCAAGGCACTAGCATGGCTTCTCCTGTTACTGCAGGTGTAGCGGCTTTAGTGCTTTCATATTTCCCTGACTTGAAGGCAGAACAGTTAAAAGATATTTTAATGAAGTCTGTGCGTGGTGTAGATGTAAAGGTGAACCAACCAGGTACAGGAGAAGAAGTGAAGTTCTCAAGCCTATCAGTTTCTGGTGGAATCATCAATGCCTATGAAGCCGTTAAGTTGGCTGAATCAATGAATATGAAAGGGAAGAGGTAGTTATTCCTAACGTCATTCCAGAATTTTTCTTCCTACTTTTTTATGGAAGAAAAATATCTGGAATCTCAACATGCGATGTCTTTCAGATACCGGATAAAAGAATTCATATCGAGAAAATATGAATTCTTTTTCCGGCATGACGGATCAACTCAGAATTCAAGGATAATCCCCCCATTCACAATAAAGCCATCCATTGGCGCCCAAACTTCTAATAGATCCGGATTTGCTCTATTGGAAAGGTCAATATTTTCGAATTGTGACTGACGCGTATCAGTGAAGTTTTCAAAATTCACATAGAGACTGATTTTCTCAAACTT
>CAYGKL010000165.1:2659-4265 GCA_964350505.1 uncultured Roseivirgaceae bacterium
AGGTTAGTTTCCATGCCTTGAGATCTCAAGCTTCCATTGGCATTAAGGAATGAATATTGGCCTTGATTATTCGGTGCGCTCAAAATCACCGGATTATCTAGACTTGTGTAAAAGAACAGTTGGTTGAGTGTAAACGTCCACTCACTTCCAATGGCGGTCTTATAGTTGATGTCAAAGTTGCCTCCATAAGAGTTTTCAGCGTCAAGGTTCGATAGGTTGAAGGATTGCAAGCCATTGAAGGCCCTTCTTTCTGTATCTTCTGTAAAAATAGTAGGAAGCTTATAGCCAAAGCCTCCACCAAGTCTGAAAGTGAACTTGTTATTGGTTCTGTACATTAAGGACAGCCGGGGTAGCGTCTGAAGACCATAATTCTGTGTCTGATCTACTCTAAGACCCGATTCTAAAAACCAGTTGTCACTGAGTTGTGCGTTTTGCTGAATAAATGCTCCAACCGTTACTTGGTCATAACTTCTATCATTCAAGTCAATATTACCCTCTCTAAAGTTGTCTGAATAAAGGTTTAAGCCAATAAGCCAACTACTCTGTGGTTGGCCAAACGAATATGTTGCTTCGCTGAAAGTTGCGTTTTGCTTTCCATTAAACCCATATTGAAACTGCTCAATCTCCCGGTCGAAATACAATAAACTGTTCTTTATGGTGAGGCTTCTATTATCATCCCACTTTTTGGAATAGCTCAATTGGTAAGACATCCGTTGGGTACGGTTCTCTTGCAGGTAACTTTGTTGTGTCGCTTCCTTTGAATCTACCGCGCTCAGGTTACCACCCCACCGGTCTTCAAAGGTACCATTCAGCGCAAGTCTAAACTCGGAGTTATCTGTAGGCTTAAAAAACAAAGTTGGGTTGAAGGTTAAACTTCTTGTTTCGGGCAGGTCAGAAAAGTTGTCGTCATTAGCATCGAAGGCAGTTTGTCTGTGGAATGAACCGAACAGGGTATAAGCCCATTTGCCTTCTTCAGAGGCATGGAAACCATTGACAGTGCTACCTCCAGCTGAGGTTTGATCGAGCATTACTTTTGTAAGCGCATCGCCCTCCGGCCTAATGCTCACCAGATTGACGATACCTGCAATAGCGCCTCCACCATAAAGGGTAGAATTACTTCCTTTAATCACTTCAACCTGTTTGAGATCTAGCGGTGGTATTTGCATAATGCTCAAGCCACCAGAGAAACCTCCATATAACGGAAATCCATCTTTCATCAATTGAGTATAGCGGCCATCTAAACCCTGAATTCTGATACTTTGATTGGCCGAACTTGGAGAGGTCACCTGCATCTGTATGCCTGTGCTTTCCCTAAGCAACATGGCAATATTGGCCGAACGCATTACTGCCTTTTCTTGAAGTTCTTCGGCACCTAAAAACTCAATTCGGGTAGGAATGTCTTCAATGTTTCGGGTGCTTCTGGTTGCGGTAACAAACACCTCTTCCATTTCTTCCTCATATGGATGAAGTAGAATTTCTATGGGTAGACTGCCATTATAAGGCAATGAATAGGTTTTGTTTTGGGTTTCATAACCTATAAATGAAAAACGAACTTTAATGCTTGAGCCATCTATGTTGGCCAATGTGGCCAAGCCCTCAGCATCTG
>CAYGKL010000166.1:0-4093 GCA_964350505.1 uncultured Roseivirgaceae bacterium
GTATATGTTAAAAACTGGTCTTCTTACGAGCAATATGGCCAGATATTAAATCAAGATGAAAGTTGGAGCTTTAGTAAGGATCAGTTAGCCGTTACCAACCATGCGAAAGTAATGCACTGCTTACCAGTACGAAGAGGATTGGTGATTAAGGATGAAATTCTGGATAGCCCGAATGCCATTCATTTACAGCAGGCTAAGAATAGAATATATAGTGCCCAAGCAGTTTTTGCGGAGCTATTAGGTTGACATTCATTCAGAGTGAAGTGCAACGAAGCAGAGAATCTCCTAATCAATTGGTGAAGTTCTTCAGTCGGCTTTTTGCCTCCCTCTGAATGATGAAAAGAAACAAAGATGAACAAACTTACCATTGTCAAAATAGGTGGAAATGTGATCGATGACCCCAAGTCATTAGATCAATTTCTAACGGACTTTGCCCAAAGAAAGGCGCCCACCATTTTGGTGCATGGTGGTGGAAAGATCGCTACCGAGATTGGAAACAAACTAGGTATTGAAGCCAAAATGGTGGATGGCCGTAGAATCACCGATGCTGAAACCCTTGACTTAGTAACTATGGTTTATGGTGGGCTGACCAACAAGAAAATTGTTGCTCAACTACAAGCCAAAGGATTCAATGCCATCGGCTTAACTGGTGCAGATGGGAATGCTATTTTAGCCAAAAAACGCCCTGTAAAGCAAATAGACTATGGCTTTGTAGGAGACATCACCAGTGAAAGTGTGAATACATCATTTTTGAAAAGCCTGCTTAATCAAGGCGTCAATCCTGTCTTTTGTGCATTAACTCACAATGGTAAAGGTCATATGCTCAACACCAATGCCGATACAATTGCCTCTGTTTTAGCAGTAGCAATGAGTGGGGATTTTGAAGTAGAACTCAGCTTCTGTTTTGAGCAACCAGGAGTGCTTTCAGACTTTGAAAAGAAAACGGTTATACCAATTTTGGAGCCAGAAAACTATCAAGCGTACAAAGCATCAGGTATTATCAATAGCGGAATGATTCCTAAATTAGACAATGCTTTAGACGCGCTCAAAGCTGGTGTAAAAAGCGTAAGGATAATTCAGTTCTCTGATTTGAATGACCCTAGTGCCGGAACCCTAATTCGCTTATGAAAGACATGAAGAACATCACAATCGACCTCCTCAAAAAACTGATTGAAATACCTTCTTTCAGTAGAGAAGAAAATAAAACTGCTGATTTGATTGAGTCTTTTTTGCAATCAAAAGGAGTCAAAACGGAGCGATTGCAAAACAACGTTTGGGCAAAAATCAAGGGCTTCGATGCATCAAAACCTACGCTTCTTCTTAACTCACATCACGACACTGTTAAGCCCAATTCTGGCTATACAAAAGATCCATTCAAAGCCATTGTTGAAGAGAACAAGCTCTATGGCTTGGGAAGTAATGATGCAGGTGGAAGCTTAGTTTCTCTGTTGGCCACTTTCCTTCATTTCCATGAAGCCGACATACCATGTAACATCATCTTTCTGGCCTCTGCCGAAGAAGAAATATCAGGAAAAAATGGTGTGGCACTTGTACTGCCAGAATTAGGCAGAATCGATTTTGCGATTGTTGGTGAACCCACACTTATGCAAATGGCGGTGGCCGAAAAAGGACTAATGGTTTTGGATTGTACAGTGAAAGGTAAGGCGGGGCATGCCGCTAGAAATGAAGGCGAAAATGCCATTTACAAAGCGATTTCCATCATTCAGTGGTTTGAAAACTTCGACTATGAACAAGAATCGAAATGGTTGGGGCCAATTAAAATGTCTGTTACTCAAATTAATGCAGGCAGCCAGCATAACGTAGTGCCTGACCTTTGCCACTTGGTGGTTGATGTTAGAACTACCGATGTAATGAGTAACCAGCAGGTCCTAGATCTCATTCAAAATTCTTTGAAATGTGAAGTGGTGGCTAGGTCAACAAGGCTAAATCCTTCTTCCATTCCAATAAATCACCCTATTGTAAAGGCAGGCGAAACTTTGGGTATGACCAAATATGGTTCTCCAACATTATCAGATCAGGCACTCATGCCTTTCCCAACCCTAAAACTTGGGCCAGGTGATTCTGCCAGGTCGCACACAGCAGATGAGTATATTTATCTCCGAGAGATTGAGGAGGGGATAGAATTGTATATTGAATTGATAACGAAATTTATGGACGTCACTGCGAGGACATAGGACGAAGCAGTCTCCTTGATTGGGAGATTGCCACAGCCTAATTTCTCGCTTGAGCAGAAATTAGACTTCGCAATGACGACAGCAACTAAAACAAAATGAAGACCGAAGTTCGAGGTCAGAGTTAAACTTCCGACTTCCGACTTCTGTCATCCGACTTCACGACATGAAACTCTGGAAAAAAGATATAGAAAGCTCAGCTATAGTTGAGCAGTTTACCGTAGGCAGAGACCTTGAATACGACATTTTCTTAGCACCATTCGATGTGCAAGGATCACTAGCTCATACGGCTATGTTGGCATCAATTGGGCTACTGACGAATAACGAGAAACAAGCCATTCACCAAGAACTAAAGGCCATTTATAGCACCATGGAAAATGGCGAGTTTGAGATGATGCCTGATGTTGAAGATATTCATTCTCAAATAGAGTTTATGCTGACAGAAAAGTTGGGAGATGTCGGTAAGAAAATCCATAGCGGTCGCTCAAGAAACGATCAGGTTTTGGTAGACTTGAAGCTATTTATGCGTTCTGAGATCAAAGATTTGGCAGAGGACACAAAATCTCTATTCGATAGATTGACATTACTTAGCGAAGAGCACAAATCTGTTTTAATTCCGGGCTATACCCATATGCAAGTAGCTATGCCAAGCTCCTTTGGGCTTTGGTTTGGTGCTTATGCTGAAGGCTTAGTAGATGATTTAAATGCGCTGCATTCGGCTTATCAGATGGTCAATAAGAATCCATTAGGTTCAGGCGCTGGTTTCGGGTCATCCTTCCCTCTCAACCGTCAGATGACGACAGATTTATTGGGCTTTGAGTCCATGCATCACAATGTGGTTTATGCTATGATGTCGCGCGGAAAAGCTGAAAAGCAATTGGCCAATGGAATGGCAGCAATTGCCGCGACTTTGAGTAAGTTCTCTATGGATGTTTGCCTGTATATGGGCTCAGATTTCGGCTTTCTCTCTTTCCCCGATGAGTTAACCACAGGTTCCAGCATTATGCCGCATAAGAAGAACCCTGATGTGTTTGAACTGATCAGAGGTAAATGCAACAGAATTGTGGCCTTACCAAATGACATTGCCATGCTCACTGCAAATCTTCCGGTAGGTTATCACCGCGAGATGCAATTGCTAAAGGAATTGCTATTCCCTGCTTTGGAGGATTTAAAGGCCTGCTTAGAAATGGCCGAGTACATGCTTCAACATATCAAAATCAATACCTCACTGATCGATCAAGACAAGTACAACTATCTTTTTACCGTGGAAGAAGTGAACAGGTTGGTGCTTGCAGGGGTGCCATTTCGCGAAGCTTATATACAAGTTGGAAAACAAGTGAATGCTGGTGAATTCAAAGCTGATCGTAAAGTTGAACATTCTCATGAAGGGAGTATTGGCAACTTGATGACAGAAGAAATTCAGAAGTCTATGGATTTGCAATTGCAACAATTCAATTTTGAATATTGGGAGAAACGAATAGAAGATCTAGTTCACTAAATCAACTCCAAACCATATACAGCAACAAAATAAAGAGACGAGACCACTAGTATTAACTGGCTGGCCTTTCTTGTTTGTGGGTTAATGCCAAAAGTGCGAATGATCTTTACATTGATGGACATTGCAATCAAAATCAAACCCAATGAAATACCAAAGAGGAACTCTGGGTTACTTATTTCAAACCAGGACTCACTTTGACCAACTTCCAAAATGAGAGAAATAAAAATGAGCAAGATGGAAATCAGATGTAGGGTTTTCTTTTTCATGGGAGCCAAAAATCAAAGATGATATCGTTCATACACTTAAAATGTCCCTTTGGGCATTTGTTATAACCTATTTTTGAACACGGCCGACAGCTTAGTTTCTTATTCTCTAAGATTGTGAATTTGGTTCTATATGGGTA
>CAYGKL010000167.1:0-4035 GCA_964350505.1 uncultured Roseivirgaceae bacterium
GAGCATTGAACATAGAATCTTTAAAGCTGCTTGCTTTATCCCTTACCTGAAAGACTGAGGAAATACCGAGATCTGTTTTGAGTTGTTCTACATTTTCAGCAACCCCACATATTATACCGATTGGTATATTATAAGTCTTTGCTTTTTGGACAACACCTGAAATCACTTTCCCACCCAAGGTTTGATTATCTAATTTTCCTTCCCCAGTGATAATTAAATCTGTTTTATTTAATAATGCTTCAAAACCCACCATCTCCATTACTTGCTCAATTCCCGATTTCAATTTTGCATTCACAATACTCATAAGGCCGTATCCTAAACCTCCTGCTGCTCCTGCGCCAGGTCGATGCTCATTGCTATTGTTCAATAGGGAAGCCAGGTTCTGCAAACCCTTGTCTAAAAACTCAATATCATCATTAGAAGCTCCTTTTTGCTTTCCGAAGACATAAGAGGCTCCGTTCTCACCAGTTAAAGGATTTTGGACATCAGAAAGCACTGTAAATTCGATAGCTTTCAACCGTTCAACCGCGGATAAATCAATCTTATTTATTTGAGAAAGGTCTTTACCCCGAATAGCGGTGAGCTCTTTTCCATTCTTTGCGTAGAATCTTGCTCCAAGTGCTTCAGCCATTCCACAGCCACCATCATTGGTTGCACTGCCACCGATCATAACAAAGATTTTCTTGGCACCACGACTTACAGCATCTGCGATTAATTCTCCAGTGCCATAAGTTGAGGTGTTCATGGCTGACTTCTCATGACTCTTTAAGATTGGCAAACCAGATACCTTGGCCATTTCAATATAAGCAGTCTCACCTTGTATTAAATAATGTGCCTTAATGGGTCTGAATAATGGATCGGACACTTCCAATTCCACTCTCCCAGCCTTCAAGTTCGACTCAAGAATTTCCAATGTGCCTTCCCCTCCATCAGCTAAAGGGAGTTTAATTATTTCCGCTTTGGGTTCAACTCGTTGAATTCCTCTCTCTATGGCATCACATACTTCAAAGGCGGTGAGTGAGCTTTTAAATTTATCGGGAGAAATAAGAATCTTCATCAGAAAAAGCTAGGGAATGCGACAGAAAACAACACTATCAACACAAAAAAGGCCAACAAATAATACACTGGCTTCTGATTAAAGTTAATTGGTTCCATTTCAATTTTAGCCTCATTAGTGGATGATGCACTAGTGAATGAACTGATCAGGTAAGCAATAACAAAGGTTACCACAGCTCCAATGGCATTCCACCAAAACCAGAAAACGTCAGGCACAAAAAGCCAGAGGTAAACATTCACCGCTACCCCTGAAAGTAAACCAATATTGGCTCCTATAGTATTCACTTTCTTCACCAAAATAGCCGCCACAAAAATGGCCAGTATTGGTCCGAAGGAAACTGAACCTACCTTGTTAATGGCCTCAATAACGGTGTCTGCAATATCGCCCACAAAGAAGGCAATGATGACGCAAACAACTCCCCAGAAAAATGCAGTGAGATGTGACAATCTCATATAGGCTTTTTCACCTAGTTCCTTGCCTCTGGCAAATAAATCTTCTACGGAGGCTGCTGAAAGAGAATTGATGGCAGAACTCAAACTCGACATGGCAGCCGAGAAAATGGCTACAATCAACAAACCAATGATGCCGTTGGGTAGGTAATCTCGAATGAAGATTGGCATCATTCTATCCGGTTGACCTTCAGGAATAAGCCCAATAAAATCGGCTTCCGATAAAGCATAAGTTCCCAAGACAAGCCCCATTACACAATAGGCCAAAGTAATTGGAAAACGCATTAGACCATTACAAAGCAATGTTTGTTTCATGGTACTCATACTGCTAGCTGATAAAAGGCGCTGCACCTGGCTTTGATCTGTGCCATAATAGGACACGTAAAGAAAAAATCCACCAATCAACATTGGCCAAAAACCGAATTCATCGCCACTAAAGCCCAATGAAGAAAAGTCTACTGCTGTAAGTCTTTCTGAATCTACTTTATCAATAAACTCACCCCAGCCACCTAGGTAGTGAAGCCCGAAGCCTAAACAGATAATAATCCCTATAAAAAGAATAATCATCTGAATCATATCACCATATACCACGGCCTTCATCCCTCCTTGGTAAGAATAAACCATGGTGACTATTCCTATCAACACAATGCTTTGCCACATTGGTATCTCCATTACACTTTCTAGAATAATGGCAACAGTGTAAATCATTACCCCTGTACCAAAAGCTCTACTGATCTGAAATACAATGCTCAACAATACCCTTGTGCTTGGCCCAAAACGCTTTTCTAAGAACTCATAAACACTTACAATTCCTGATTTGTAAAAGGTTGGCACAAGGACTACCAACAGAAAAATCATAGCTAACGGAACAGCAAATTCGTAAGTGAGCCAAATCATTCCTCCACCTTGTTTGAGACCAACAAAAGCTGGTGCCGAAATAAAGCTTACTGCGGAAAGCTGAGTAGCAGCTGTACTCATGGCCAATGGAAACCAGCCAAAGCTTCTGCCACCTAAATAGTAATCGTTTTTGTCTGCTTGGTTTTTAAATCTATAACCGAGGTATAGAAAGCCACCGATATAGACAATGATAATTGCGTAATCTAGAAAGTTCATTAGTCAGCCATTAGGTCTAAGGTTACCGCAGCTGTCCATGAAAACCCATCTCCCCCATAACCTTTCTTCAACTTATCTGCTACAGCCCTGCGCGGATCGAAGTATTCGTAAAAACCCAAATTACTTACTAAATCCAAGAAATCCCATTTGAGAATATTGGCTGTGCCATGATGCCCATATCTGCGCGCTCCCTGATAGAGCAGCCAATTCATTTGAGGCCAAACGGGTCCCTTCCAATATTTTTTTGGATCGAAAATCCAATGGTCAGGATCGAAACTGGGCATTATTCTAAAACCTTCGGGCCTATCGGCTAAAATATCCATGTGCTCAATGAGTTGATCAGCACGCTTCTGACTTGGAATACCAGCATGCAAGGCACAAAAAGACCCAATCTCCTTCAGCATAATATGCTTCATGTTCCGAAGATCATAAGGTGCATACATGCATAGTTCATCTACCCAAAGCTTTTCATCGAAACTCTTTTTGCTCAGTGCGTTGAGTTCTTCCAGCTCCTTTGTGTCGAAACCAAATTGTTGGCCTAAGCTGATCATGGCATCATTTGAGCGAATAAGTACCGCATTGTAAAGTGTATCTTGAACAACAAAGGGCGATTCCTTGGCAATCTCTTTTCCCCTGTACTTATGCTTTTTTCCCATTTCCATGAGGTAAACATAAATGTCATAATCGCGGTCTGAAGGGCGCTCAGAAGGATCTGCCTTTTTATTATCGTAGCGTTCGTAGAATGGCAAATCTGACTTATTTATTGGAATAGTTTTCACCAAATCGTCCCACAAAGGAGAATTATCACGCCCTGAAGCCCATGGGTGATAAATGTAAATCAATCCCTCATTTTCAGGATCGCGATGTTTATAGTAGTACTTATGAAGCTTAAGAAGTTTGGGGTAAAACGAAACAATAAAATCTTTCACCTCCTGGCTATTAGGGTTCATTTCTAAAATCCGTTCAATGATAAAAGCGTGTACTGGTGGCTGAGTAATCCCAGAGGTCTCTACCTTTTTGGTAGCTCTTGGCACTTGGCTCGACTGCCAATAATTAGGGCCAGGAAAATAGCCTTCTCTCTTTTTGGAATGGAAAATAATGTGAGGTAGCATCCCATTTTCCCATTGACCTTCAAATAAAGTCTCTAACTCCTTAAACGCCCTTGGGAGATCGAAGTGCGCAAAACCCATGGCCACAAAGCCAGAGTCCCAGTTCCATTGATAGGGATAAAGGTTGGCACTTGGCACCGTATAACGGCCATCCCAAGTGTTGTTGTTCAAAATTCGAATAGCCTTTTCTTTCAGTCGTGGAAATTGACTGATGATTTCGTCTTGCTTGCTCATAATTTGGATTGGCTCTTAAAATAGCCCATAAGCAGGAGAATCAAAAATGAGCATGGCTGAAGTATATGAAGGC
>CAYGKL010000168.1:0-3818 GCA_964350505.1 uncultured Roseivirgaceae bacterium
CATTTCCAATAACCATTCAATAGAGATATGACAAACACGATGAATTCATCGTGTTATGCAATGCCTTTTAGAATTAATCAAATAAAGTCCCGGCTTGTCCGGGCTTTTTAAGTTTAAGGTGTTCATAGGCCAAGTGTGTTGCCTCCCTTCCTCTAGAAGTTCTTTTTAAGAATCCCTCTTGAATCAGAAATGGTTCATAAACCTCTTCAATGGTTTCAGCCTCTTCACCTACTGCGGTTGCAATGGTAGAGATACCTACAGGCCCGCCCTTGAACTTTTCAATGATTGTGGTGAGTATGCGATTGTCCATGTCATCTAAGCCATGAGAGTCAACATCTAGGGCATTGAGCGCCATCTCACTGATTTCCTTTGTAATTCGTCCCGTGCCTTTGATTTGTGCAAAGTCGCGAGTTCTTCTCAATAAGTTATTGGCAATTCTTGGGGTTCCGCGGCTCCTTCTGGCAATTTCAAATGCAGCGTCATCGTCAATTGGTGTATTGAGTATATCTGAAGATCGTTGAACGATGAGGGTTAAAAGCTTAGAGTCGTAGTACTCAAGTCGGGCATTAATACCAAACCTCGCTCTCAATGGGGAGGTAAGTAAGCCAGAACGCGTTGTGGCTCCCACCAATGTAAATGGACTCAAACCAATTTGGACTGAACGGGCATTTGGTCCCGAATCAAGCATAATGTCGATCTTATAATCTTCCATGGCCGAATAAAGATATTCCTCCACGATAGGGTTGAGCCTATGAATTTCATCAATAAAGAGAACATCCCCTTCTTCTAAGTTGGTAAGTAGGCCGGCAAGGTCGCTCGGTTTATCTAGCACTGGCCCTGAAGTAACCTTTATTTCCGATCCCAACTCGTTGGCAATAATGTGAGAGAGCGTGGTCTTCCCTAAACCCGGAGGACCATGGAGCAAAACGTGGTCTAAAGGCTCTTCCCTTTTCTTCGCGGCCTGCACAAAGATTTTTATGTTGGCCACTATTTTATGCTGACCTGTAAAGTCTTCAAAGGAGAGCGGGCGCAATGCCCTCTCAATGTCTTTTTCGGATGAATTTAGTTCATCACTGCCGGCATCTAAATAGTCTTCCCTCATTCAATATGGAATTGATCTCAAAATATAGTCATCATTGAGCAGATTCGTGAGATAGAAATCGAAAACTCCTCCCTCAGGCTATCAAATCAATTATCTTTGTCAAAAATAAGGGAATGGATAGGAATAAGCGTTCGCGGATATATTTAATTGTTCTAATGGCTACTCTTTTTGCGGTGTATACTTACCGTGAAAATCAACCCAAGCAGGTTGTTTTGCAAGGAACCACCATGGGAACTATTGCTTACAACATCAAATACCTAGATAAGGATCAACGTGACTTCAAGAAGCAAGTAGATTCCCTCCTTATAGGTTTCAATCAATCGCTTTCTACTTACATCCCCGATTCTGAAATTTCAAGTTTTAACCAAACAGGGAAAGTTGAATTTGAGCTGCCATACTTTTATGAAGTTTTGGAGGCCAGTGTTCAAGTGAATAAAGCCACTGGTGGCGCTTTCGACCCAACGGTAGGTCCCTTAATTGATGCTTGGGGTTTTGGAGATGGAAAATTGATAGGACCAGATTCTAGTCAAGTCGATTCACTACTACGGTTTGTTGGTTTGGATAAAGTTCTTTTCGATTCCAACTATGCTTCCTCAAAACAGACTGGTTTAAAACTTAATTTTTCTGCTATAGCCAAAGGTCAAGCTATAGATGTTGTGGCCGATTGGTTAGCCAAACAAGGCTTAGAAAATTATATGGTTGAAATTGGAGGCGAAGTAAGGGCCAACGGAAAAAACTTAGACAAGGAGCTTTGGACAATAGGCATTGAAGTACCAAACGAAAAGCGTATCGGAGATTTATTCGATGCTATTTATCTCGAAGATCAGGGCATGGCCACTTCAGGTAATTACAGAAATTTTAGAGTCTTAGCTGATGGTCGAAAAGTGGCGCATACCATCGACCCACGAACTGGTTACCCAAAAATGCAGACCTTATTAAGTGTCACTGTGCTAGCTCCCAATTGTATGCTGGCCGATGCTTACGCTACGGCATGCATGGTTTTGGGGAAAGAGAAGAGCATCGATTTGATTGAATCTGATCCAACACTAGAATGCTATTTGATTTTCGTTGATGAAGACGGTTCAATGGCTACCTACTTATCAAAAGGTCTGGAGGGTAAAACCTATAACTTAGAATCTGCTGAATATTTGAACTAATCAGACCATTTTCGAATTTTCTTCTCATATTTGCAATCTTGTTGCAAAAACAGAGAAGATTCATTGTTCATTAATGCCATCATATTATTTCTAGCAGCAGCCTTACCAGGCTTTTTGCTATTAAAGTCTCCAAATTTCTCAGCAAAGAAATTAAGCCTGTTTTTAGTGTTTGCTGGCGCTTATTTGTTTTCTGTTACGGTCATACACCTCATTCCGGACTTGTTTTTATCGAATGAGAATCCTTTTGCTATAGGGCTTTACATACTCATTGGATTCTTTCTTCAAAAGGTCATTGAGAATTTTACAAGTGGAGTGGAACATGGCCATGTGCATCATCATGCCAACTATTCAGTGAGTTACCTTTTAATTGCACTTTGTCTGCATTCCTTCTTAGAAGGAAGCATAATGACAGATTCGATTCACTCCCACCATGGGCCTGAATCAGTCTATTCTCATGGGAGTTCACCAAAAATTCTATTGGGAATTGTAATGCATAAAATTCCTGCTGCAGTAGCGCTTATGGCATTGTTGCTGCACAAACTCAAGAGCAAATTCCAAGCTTATTCTGCACTGCTTATTTTTGCTTTTGCCTCACCTATGGGCTTGTTTTTGAGCGAATTTTTAAGTCATGGTAACTTATTGCCACAAAAATACTTAATCATTTTCTTTGCCATTGTAGCGGGAAGTTTCCTTCAGATTTCTACAACCATCTTCATTGAAACAGATCCAAATCACAAATTGAATTGGCAGCGTTTTAGTGTTTCAATTTTTGGAGCGGTGTGTGCCGTACTGGCGCAAATGCTTATCTGAAACCCTGTTGCGTAGCTTTTCTTTTTACATTTGAGTATGGGGCATCATCACCATCATCATGGCCAAGGGCAAAGCACAAAGAACCTCAGGATCGCTTTCTTTCTCAACCTGTTTTTCACAGTTGTTGAATTAGTTGGTGGGTTGATCACTGGTAGTTTGGCGATACTTTCAGATGCGCTCCACGACCTGGGAGACAGCATAAGCATTGGCCTAAGTTGGTACTTTCAGAACCTTTCAGAAAAGAAGAGAAACAAGACTTTCTCTTATGGTTATAAGCGATTCTCATTGCTTGGTGCTATTATCAATGCTGTGGTTTTATTAGTTGGTTCGGTCATCATCATTAGCAAAGCGGTTCCATATGTAATGAACCCAAATGAGGTAGATGAAAAAGGCATGCTATACATCGCCATTTTTGGTGTGATAGTAAATGGGGCCGCTGTTCTGCGGTTGAGAAAAGGAACTTCAATCAACGAGCGAGTAATCAGTCTTCATTTACTGGAAGATGTACTGGGATGGCTTGCCGTTCTAATTGGAAGTCTGCTCATCATGTACTTCGATTGGTATTTTATAGATCCGCTGCTTTCGGTACTCATTGCTTTGTTCATTATCTACAATGTATTCACTAACCTTAAGAAAAGCCTTCAGATCATTCTTCAAGCCACACCTAAAGAGATTGATGTTGAGCAGGTGAATGAAAACTTGAAAGCAATTCCCGAAATTATTGACGTCCACGATTGTCATATCTGGTC
>CAYGKL010000169.1:0-3804 GCA_964350505.1 uncultured Roseivirgaceae bacterium
AATCAGGGGGCAGTCACCCTGAACCTGCCTGCCGCAGGCAAGCTTGTTTCAAGGTCTGTAAGAGCGAAGTGCTGTAATCAACTTACCGTCATTGCGAGAAGCAAGTTGAGCGAGAGCGACACATTGTGACGAAGCAATCTCCCTGTTATTGGTTGTATTCGTTTTTCATTGAGGAGATTGCCGCGTCAATTGTCTTTGCTATCGCAAGTCACTTTCCTCGCAATGACGTTAGCTAGGTAGTTGTGAATACAAACCTATTTTCTACCCCTCCCGATAACTATCGGGACTAAAGGGTGAAGGATCGAATTTTTGTTCTTTCGCAATACGCAATACGCAATACCAGTTCAACTACCTAAACTCTTATTGCTTTAACACTTTTAAATAATAGCGTTTTCCTGCCTTTTCAACATGTATAAGATAAATTCCTCTCTGAGTGCCGGAGAAGTCTAAAGTGTACATATCACCATCTCTATTGAAATTCACGTTTTGTTCTTTTCCTTTCAGATCTATGATCTGATGGATGGTCATGGTTTCGCCCGATGGTATTCTCAGATTCAAGGTTTCACTTACAGGGTTAGGGAAGAGGTCAATGCCGCTGGCGCGTACTTCTTCAATTCCTGTGATGATTGGCCTTTCCTGATCTACGAATACATAGACTTCATCATCATCTTCATAGGTGCCGTTGGTGATGTGTAGGCTGAATAAATAGACACCAGATTCAAGTTCCGTTACTTCAGTATTGGCCGTGGCATTATCTGAGAAGCTCACTTCGGTTGGCCCAAAAGTCTGTGTCCAAGTATAAGTCAATGAACCTTCGTCTGGATCTGAGCTGTCAGAGCCATTCAATGAGGCGCTAGAAGTAGGGGTGTCAATCCAAATATCTTCTCCAGCTTTCGCTATTGGTTGACTGTAAGATAAGTTACTCACCTTGGTAAAGGTCATTCTGGCTAGGTTAAATTCAGCACCAAGAAAAGCCACCCTCAATACATGAGAACCAGCCGTAAATGGTATGTTTTCAACAGTTTTGGTTCGCCAAGTGCTCCAACCGCCTGTGGTCGGCACTGTAATGTCTTCACTAATAACTTTGCCATCTAATAAGAGCTGGAAAGGTCCACCACCATTGCCGTTTTCAGAGGCATAGCGGAAATCCATTTTGTAATTCCCTGAGCTTTCCACGTCAATGGTGTATTCCAGCCATTCACCAGCAGCGATCCAGCCGACTGTTGCGCCTTCAGAGGAGCTCATTTGGGCATCGACAGCTTCATTGGTTCTGAAGTTGCCTTCGTTGTTAGAAGAGGCATCGGCATAAGCTACACCTTGTCCTGAACCACCTTCGAACTTATCATAATGACCTGCCTGAATTACTCCAGGTATAGCAGCTGGTGTGTCATTAAAGGGAAGTTGTTCACCCACCTGAACAGCAACTATATTGGTGATGGCAAATTTATCTTCTTTGTATACTCTGGCATAAAAGCTTTTAATACCAAGGCTTAGGTTTTCGGCCATCATTTCAAAGGGAGCTTCTGTTTTCTCGCCCAGGAGCGTGCCTCCGTTAAAAAATTCAACCTTGGTAGCTTCATTTACATCTACTTCTGCAGCTAGTTTAATGTTTCCACCTTCACCAGCTCTTTTGAAGTTAGTGTCTATGGTTCCTGAAATATTTACATCTCTATTGGTGGCCATTTTGTTGGCAGGCACCAAGAGTTGGAAACCATCTGAGTAGGTAATAGTAATGTCGTTATCCGTATAGTTATGAGCTACATAAGTCATGTCGCCTTCTTTCTCAAAAGCTACGGCAATAGGATAGTCAGCCGTGATGTCGGGCCTAATTTTACCCATGGCATTAATGGCATGCAACCAGTGATAGGTATGAGCATCAGATACGCCAAATTTCAAAGTTCGATTAGTCTTTGCATTATAGAGTGCAATGGCCTCTTCAGGGTCTGTAAAAGCCAAGTACTTCCAAATGATGTCGTGCCAAAGGTTGGGGTTGTTGTCGCTATTGTTGAGGATGCCAGTGTGCTGTTGGAGCTCTCCCCAAATCTTCTGCACATAAGCTTCATTATGACCTAAGTAAAAGGAGCCGCCATGCATAGGGTACATTTCAATGACATAAGATGCAGTAATGTCTGAGGTCCAAAAAGTGCCATTATCGTATGAATTTCCCCAAACCCTAGATACGAGCCCATATTGCTGGTCGTCCTTAAAGTTTCTCTCATTGACATCAAACCAATATTCATCAATGGCAGTCTGCTCTGTGGTATAGAGGTAGATGCCCAAATCCCTAATTTCATCGTTGCCAGTTATGCTACCCCAGTGGATAAGGGAAGAGTTAAACTGCATACTCTCTGAAGTAGACTCTTGGTCATTACCTTGAGGGAAAGTGGCAAAACCATTGGCCCAAGCATGTCCTGCATAAGGACTGAAATTTCTCAAGTAAGGGAATTTGTCATCATTTCGGTTGGCCGATGCGGCATCTCTCACCAAAAGGTTAATCATGTCTCCCCATTCATTGGCCCAACCCGGCTCGAACTGCTCCATAAAGGCTGCAGCATGAATAAAATAGCCCCAATGAAAATGGTGATCGTTGATGTTATTGTCTTGTCCATGGCCTGCTGGGTAGCCTAATAAGGCCGACCAATCGCTGTTGTAGTAGAATATGAAGGCTACTTCAGAATCGTCAGCGGTAAGCCAGTCCTCTAAGCGCTCCTTGATAGTGGCGATCATCTTGTCTCTACCTTCAATATTTCCAGTTTGGTCGGCAATTCTGGCGGTTTGTATCAACCTGTTCATCACCTGACCTTCGTTGTAAGAGTCTGTCCATGTAGCCAAGCCTTCATTTTCTAACTGAGCTATTTTCTGAGCTAAATCTCCAGGGTTAAAACCTTCGCTATAATTGCTCAAATAAGGCATGTTGGGAAGAATACCACGATAGGTGTTTTCCACACTAAAAGCATTTCCACTCATCGTTTTGATTTCTCCTCTTACTGACTCGTAAGTGTGTTTGTCAGGCTGAGGAGAATCGGCAGCAAGGTTTGCCCATTGATGGGGGAGTAGGCCAATTAAAGTTTCAGTTTCATTCCCTTCTTTGGTTTCAGTATCTATGTTGAACTCTGTTCGAACTTTGCCTGTGGTATTGTCATAGTTCCAACTGGTTCTGGTATCTGTAGGGAAGACGTATGCATATTTTTTATATTCTTCAGCTACTTCTTCAATATTCTCAGCAGTTAATGGTATCATGGCCATCGACCAATAGTCGTTGCCATTGAGGTCTGAAGTGTAGGTTTTTCCATCCTGCATCCAAGTACTGCCTAATGGAGCGTAAATGGCGAAGTCTCCATCATTTCTAGCGTTGGTCACAATGATTACTTCGTCCTTAACGGTAACGTCTCCAAGGTTGATGATTACACGAGCTTCTTCATCGCTGGCTTTAGTGAAATAGAGAAAAGGCATGGCAATACCAGTGGTGACATCGAACTGATGATCTCCATCATTGAAGTCCATGGTTACGGTCCAATCGGAATAATCTGAAACCGTGGCTCTGCTCGCGGCAATATCTGTTACGCCTACAACAATCGGTTCTTGGTCGTCATACACACCCCAAGGAATGTAGCTGACCACGAGCCCTGCATTAGTGGTCTTCAACGCCATTGGGTAATTGAATAGATTGCTCACATGATCGTCCTTGATTACCAAAGACCACCAATCGTTAGTTGGTACAGGTTTACCCAATGCGTTGCCACTGAGTTGTGGGGTGCCTGCGGGAAAGCCGTTTCTTCCTGCTTCATCAACTCCAGGGAAAGT
>CAYGKL010000170.1:0-3392 GCA_964350505.1 uncultured Roseivirgaceae bacterium
ATGCTTAATGCTTAATGCTTAATGCTTAATGCTTAATGCTTAATGCTTAATGCTTAATAAAGAAAAAACGAAAGCAGAAATAGAAGGGAGGCAATTATTGAATTGCTATGTGATATGCTAGGAATCTATCACTACATCATCAAATCAGCTCATCACCAAATCGATTCACTCCCCATCAAACCAAGTCTTAAAGGCATTTACCTTTTCTCGGCTAACGATGATTTCACGGTCGAACTCTTGCTTAAGGATGATTTTTAAGCGGCTGTTGGAGTAGACTAAAACGTCTTTAATAGCATCTATTTCTACAATAAAAGTGCGGTTCATACGGAAGAATTTTTTAGGGTCGAGCATTTCTTCCAAAGTTTCCAGCTTATAGTCAATGATCAGTCTGCGGCCTTCATTTGTGACGATATAGGCATTACGACCTTCGGCATAGAAAAGGTTAATCATATCAGTGGTCACAGACTTTATGTGTTCACCGATCTTCACCATAAAGCGGGTTTTGTAGTCGCGCTTGCTCAACATTTGCAAGGCACTTTGCAAGTCAATAATAGAACTCACTTCGGCCTGACCTGAGTCTTGAAGTCTATTCTTTAGTGCTTTGAACTTGTCCAAACTTTCTGAAATAGCTTCGAATGAAATTGGCTTCAATATGTAATCTATGCCATTAGCTTTGAAAGCTTCTATAGCGTATTCATTATAGGCCGTTGTAAAAACTACTGGAATATCTAGGTTCACTTCCTTGAAAATATCAAAGCTAAGTCCATCGGTGAGCTGAATATCCATGAAAAGTAAATCTGCATCACCATCATTTTTTACCCAATCGACAGCCTGCTTTACACTCATGGCGCGACCGATTACTTCAATGCTTTCGTCATATCTTTTCAAGAGTCTCTCAACCTTTTCCGCAGCCGGAATTTCATCTTCAATGATATACACCTTCATATTCTGTCGTTTAGGTCTAGTAGTGGAAGTTTAACAAAACCATTGCCATATGCCTTAATTTCAATGACCGGTCGGTCAGAAAAAAAAGCAAATGCATCATGCACGTTTTTACATCGCTTTTTGATGTGCTTGTTTGGGCTCAACTTCTGATTATCGGTATACTGGATCACAAGATAGCCTTCTTCCCCATCGCCATCAATGCTAATGTGCAAAGGTTGATGAGCACTAATGATACTGTTGTTCACAATACAATCTAGCATTGTGGGAAGTGCATTGGGCACCAACAGTTTTTCGGCATTCTTCAATTCATTCTTTAACTCAAAATGAAGCTGTTTTGGGTAACGCTCTTGGAAAAGATACATCAGGTTTTTAGCAGCTTTTATTTCATCCTTCAGTACCACCAACTCCTTCTTCCTATTCTCAAGAATATATCGATAGACAATGGCCAGACGATCTACAAAATCTTCAGCCTTGTCTTGATTATGATGTACCAGCGTAATTAAGGTTTCTAGGCTTTGAAAGAGCAAATCAGGGTTAATCTCGTTGTTGAAAATTTCTAGTTGATGCTCCAGGTTCTGTCGCTTCAAATCTTCCTTCTTCAACTCCGATTCATTCTTCACCGACAGAAAATGGGTACTGAGGAAGAAGAGCGTGAACAGCAACCCACTTACACCATAAACTATCACCATTTTAATGATGATGGCTTGGAATATGAACCCTTCATAAAAATAGAAATAGGAATAAGCCGCGATCAACACAATGATTGCACCAGCCAACAAATTGGTAATTAAAAGTGCAGATATGTTTCCCGAACTACGGAGATCGTCATTCGCCTTTTTCTCAAAAAGCCTGATAATAAATCGAAGTGGTTCTGAAATAAGGAAAGCCAAAACGACACAGACTAGTAGCTCGGCAGTAAAAATGGTTTCGCCCAATTGCCCCAATTCATTATTGAGCAGCAGAATTAAAAGGTACATCATCAGCCCATAAATGGGAGGCACCACTACTCTAAAAAAAGGCTGATGGATCAGGTTCTTTTTCATAAATCGAGCATGGGTAAACGTACTTCAAAATAATCATTGTCCTCCACCTCAATAGGTATTGGCGTAAAGAAAGCATATCGGTTTTTGATGTTCTCCAGCCCCACCTTGTGACTAGCAGTTTGAGCTGGGGTCCCAGTTTTATTATTGAGCACAATTAACTCATCCTCAGTGGTACGAATGTGTATTTTCAATGGCTGATCTGAACTGACTACATTGTGTTTTACTGCATTCTCCACCAGTAATTGTAAGGTTAATGGTGGAATCGATCTTTTCATAAAGGCCTTATCTACCTCGATATTGAGTGAAATAGCTTCCGCATAACGAATGGATAGTAAATAAGCAAAGTCTCTTAGGGCTTCAATTTCTTCTTCCAGCTTTACCAATTGAACTTCGCGGGTATTGAGCACATAATTAAAGGTCTCGGCTAAGTTACGGATGAAGTTTTCAGCCGTATTCGGATCGCGATAAACAAGCGATGAAATGGTGTTCATGCTATTGAACAAGTAATGAGGACTTAGCTGACTTTTCAATGCTTCGAATTGTAACTCTAATTGCTTGCGCTGCGACTTCAGTTTCCTTATTTGTCCAACGGTGTATTCGTTATAGCTAAACCGATTGAATTCTACCAAAGTGACAATGAATAAGGTGATGAATGACAGTACAATCAGTTTCAACTCAATCTGCCTAATGAACATATCTTCCGCAAACATTTGGTAGGTGATAAACCCACTTAGATTCGCTAGCCACCCCAAAAGCAGCAATACTGCCCCTAGAAAAACAAAGTCTAAGGAAAGACCTGCCACAAACCTGCCCAACACATTGCTGCGCCAAGGAATTTGAACATTCAACCAGTTGTTGATGTAACCAACGCCAAAGCCAACGGCTACTGTGGCTAAAATGGTGAATGCATAAAGGTTGAGATTCTCTACAACATGCGGCAGACTGTCGTTTTCCGCATAATGCAGATAGAATAGGAAAAGCACTCCTATCACTACAAAAAAAAGAAGTCTGAACAGCTTAGACATGGGTAGGCTTTGAATGAAGATAGGAAAAAAAGAGGGTGAGCTTCAAATTTAGGTTCGTCACCCTGAATTTATTTCAGGGTCTACTTCTAATTAGATGCTGAAACAAGTTCAGCATGATGAAGCAAAGAACGTTTGAGGCCCACACTCAGGATAGAAAACACTAGTCGATGCAGCGCGCTACTCGACCGTAATATGTGTCTGAGCGAATACTTCTGGCAACAGACCTGTATTCATCTTTTAACTTATCATCATTGAGTTCTCTCACTAAAGAGCAAGCTCCTTTTAGCACTTCAGACTTGTAGTAATCCGAATCAATATTATTTGCAGCTTTTAGCAAACTCATTGTGTGTCCTTTACTCAAATTACCACGCATAACATC
>CAYGKL010000171.1:0-3211 GCA_964350505.1 uncultured Roseivirgaceae bacterium
AGTTTTATGTTAAGCAGCTTAGGGTTCCAACGAAGGCTTTTATTCTAAGAAGGGATGGCCAATTAGCCATGAAGGAGAGGGGAATTGACTTTTATTCGACAAGCCGAACACTTTTGCGATAAGCAAAGCTGAGCATGGGTTTGGCATTTATCCAGAAATTCAAAATCACTTATATGGTTTGTTAGAAATTAAAGTCCACGTAAATATTCTTGAATTAACTCAAGTCCTTCTTCATCAAGCATAGTAGTGCCCTTAAATGGCATTCGTCCGTTAGCCATTGTTCTAGAGATTTTTTCCTTTTTATCTAAAATGCCAGTTTGACTTAATGGAGTTTCAAAACTAAAATCAAACCTTCTTTCACTCGACCTATTCCACCCATCAGGGTTATGGCAATGAGCACAGTTCATTGCTAAATAAGCTCTTCCTCGTTGATCTAAAGGAATATTTATGTCTTTATAGTTTACAATTGTTGGAATGTCCTGAAGAGCAAATTCGTTAAGCAGACCAACATTTTGAAGATGTTTCAATTGATTGATATCAGCACCTTTTCTAGATACAATTCGATTCAAATTCATTAAAGTAGGTCCAAGGGGAGTTATTTGATTATTTGACTGATGACAAGTTCCACAATCATTCTGTGTGGGAACTCTATAGAGCGTTGATAAACTTCTGCCATTAGTATTTATCCAAGAAACCTCAGTTTCAGCACCACGATTTATCAGGGAGGCATCAGATTGTTCATTGTTCCAAACGTAAGTTGCAGCATTCCAATTTGATGCTTCTTTGATCAATAATCTAGTCTCAATTATTCTTTTGCCTAAACTTGTGTCTCTGTCATCATGATAATAAAAGAAGGTCTTTGCGAGTATTGTGCCATTGGGAAACTCGAGTCGATCTAGAGCGTCCTTTTCGATCTTTTCTCCATTAGGCAACTTGATCAACCTTTGCTTGTGGGCATAATCTGTAAATAAAGGAGAACTCAATTCGACTAAGTGAAAGTCATTGTTTGGAATTAAGTCAGAAGCACGACCTTGAAAGAGGTCATAGGCAGAAATTTTCTGTTCAAATTGAATAGTTTGATCAAAGGCTACTAATTCGAAATTGTCTTCTCTATCAAAATCGTTTTGACCTATACAAGCGACTAATGTGATTGTCACTAACAAACCCAGGAATAGGAAGATCTTTGCTCTCATCATGAACAAATGTGTCAACAATAGATAAGGCTGTAAAAAATATTCAACCAACGAGGCGAAATCCTCAACGAAAATATTTCTTCCAAACAAGGTGGATTAGCCAGTTTGATGAATAATGCTTTTAACTCATTGAGAAAATCCCTGAGTTCATTGAATTAATTTGGGTGTCTTGAAAAATAGTTGAATCATTAAGTATGCATAAGAGCTCCTGGCCGATTATCATTCAACAAATTTTGATCTGGGGATTTGGTTGGTTGTTGATTCTCATCATTTTAAATACTGGAGCAGGATTTGACAGTCGTTTTTGGACCAAGGCCATTCTAATCGTTCTAGGTTCGTCAGTGGTCGTACTGATCAATCTAAAAATCCTCTTGCCTAGACTATACTTTCAAAAAAGGAGAGGGGCTTACTATATATCAGCCATTGCCTTACTTTTTATGATTGTTTGGGGTATACATTCTGATGCTTTATCATGGAATAAACAAGTGCAAAAAAGGGAGCAGATTGAGAATTATGGTGATTCAGCAACAGATTCACAATTCAGATGGCTGATCAGAAATCTACCGCCTTTGTTTATCAGTCTGTTAGGGAGCTCAATTGTAGCCGTTGGAGCCTTTGCCAGAGAAAAGGAAAGAGAGTCAGTTATGCTTGAAAAAGCCAAACTCCAAGCAGAACTCAAATTTTTGAAAACACAGATCAATCCACATTTTCTCTTTAATTCACTTCATAATATTTATGCCTTAACGATTATACAATCGGACCTTGCATCAGAACATCTTTTAAAGCTATCAGAATTGCTGCGTTATATGCTGTATGAGTCCAATGAGGAATTGGTGCCACTAGAACGTGAAATAAATTATGTGGAGAATTATCTGAATTTGGCACAGCTCAAAGACAGTAGAGGCATGGACATTAAATTCAATAAGCAGCTAAGAGGAAAACAGATTGAAATAGCTCCTTTACTGTTTATTCCATTTGTTGAGAATGCCTTTAAACACAGTAAGATTGAAGATGTGCAAAAAGGATATATTCATTTGGAACTGAGCACGTCAGACAAGGAATTGCATTTTGAGATAGAAAATAGTAATCCGAAAAATGTCTATCAAAAGGACCAAGTAGGAGGTATTGGCCTCAATAATATCAGACAAAGGCTTCTGTTATTATACCCTGAAAGCCATAATTTGCAGATTGAAGATTCCGCTGATGCATTCAAAGTTCAATTAAGCCTGCAATTCTAATGAGTACTTATTCTTGTTTGATCATTGATGACGAAGAGTTAGCAAGAGACTTGCTTGAAAACTATGTGAATCGCGTTGAGCATTTGGAGCTTAAAGGGAAGTTTAATAATCCGCTACAAGCACTGGGTAGACTAAAGGACGAATCAATTGATATCATATTTCTCGATATTCAAATGCCTGAAATGACAGGTATTGATTTTCTAAAAACACTATCGGATTCACCAGCAATCATTTTAACTACAGCCTACGGTAAATATGCCATTACTAGCTATGAGTTTTCTGTAATCGATTACTTACTTAAGCCATTCAGTTTTACGCGCTTTCTGCAAGCCGTAAATAAAGCTACTGAACTAGTTGGTCTAAAGAACCAATCAAATTCCACTCAAGAGCTTCCAAAGGGTGATTTCCAATCATCAGAAATACTTACTGTTAAGGCAGATCATAAAGTCTTTCGTATTGACATTAAGGATCTTATATATGTTGAAAGCCAAAAAGAATATGTGGTTTATCATACAAAAAAGGATAAAATCATTTCTCTAGGTTCGTTAAAGAGCCTTGAGGAGAAACTTCCTAGAAAGCAATTTATGCGTGTACATAAATCCTATATAGTATCGATAAAACACGTTAATAGTTTGGAAGGGAATGAACTTAATCTAGGTCAAATCAGAGTACCTGTAGGTGGTATCTACAGAAATCATGTAGTTCAAACTTTATTCTGAATTAGGAAAGACTATAAAACTAAATATTTAGGTAGAAGAGGAGTTTGATTTTGAAGGCGGG
>CAYGKL010000172.1:0-3157 GCA_964350505.1 uncultured Roseivirgaceae bacterium
GATAATATCTCTATTCTTGAGCCTATCTTTCCAGGTGCCTATGCCAATAGAAAAGGAGTTAATCTTACCGGTACCACAAAATACTTTGTAATGTTAATGATTGGGCAGCACAATTCGTTAAGGATCGTTTTTGTTTATGATTATAACACCAGTCTTATAACTTCAATTGAGCTTTTGATCTAGTGCATATAGGATTTATCAAAACGACCCCCCCCTAAACGTAGATTGTATCTACGCTTTACTATGATTGTTTAACAAATCTGATTCAATTGATATTAAGGTGTAGTTAAAAACTACACCTAGATGCAGAAAAAGATTGGTCAGTACAGCACCTGCGAACCAGCGTAGATAGGGTTTTTAATAAGAAGCACTCACAACAACACAAAAAACCCTGACTTCTTACGAAATCAGGGTTTCAAAAAATTTATCTATCAACCTAATCTTAGGCTTCTGCAGTTTGTCCTTCAAAAGGACTTACAGAAACGTAAGATCTGTCTTTTCTTCCTTTTTTGAATTCAACCACACCATCAGTTAAGGCAAACAAAGTGTGATCCTTGCCTATACCTACATTAGTACCTGGGTGATGTTGAGTTCCTCTTTGTCTAACAATGATGTTACCAGCAATTACTGCCTGACCACCATAAATCTTAACGCCAAGTCGTTTACTTTCCGACTCTCTACCGTTATTCGAACTACCTGCTCCTTTCTTATGTGCCATGGTATTTTCTTATTTAGAAATTTTCTCGATTAAAACTTTAGTGAACTGTTGACGGTGACCATTTTTCACTTTGTAACCTTTTCTTCTTTTCTTCTTGAAGACAATTACTTTGTCGCCTTTCACATGTCCGATAATTTTACCGGAAACCTTAGCACCCTTAATTGCTGGGGCACCTACTTCTACCTTACCTTCGTTGTCGAGTAATAAAACTTTCTCGAACTCTACGGAAGCGCCTTCTTCGCCCTCCATCAATGGAGCATAAACGAATTGGTCTTGCGTTACTTTGAACTGCTTTCCTGCTATATCTACAATTGCGTACATTATGAACGTATTTTTCAAAAATGGACTGCAAAGGTAACAGAATAATCGCCAATAACAAACCAAATGTGTACGATAAATGCAAGGAAATTTTCAATATTAAATTTTCATTTTTTTTACCCTTTCCATACGCTCAAAATAGAAATAAGCTTTCATCAAAGAACACTATCTAAACCACCTCATATACAGCTAGATATAGATACGTATGAAATCGTTTTCATACATAAATTCACTTAAATTTTACCATTGATTTTTCAGACCCTTTTTGTAATATTTGTTTCAGGTTATGCACCCAAAAACAACCTAGCAATCTAGTTGAGTGCCTACTCTTAAGAGTATCAAGGATTTAACTAGAAACCCTGAAAATTAATTAGGAGAATGTCGAATGCCTTAGGGTTGACGGCTTTTGTTTTTTGAAGAATTACCATTCTTCGACATAACCTTTTTGTTTCAACCCCAAATAATAAAATGAAGATGAGCGAATTAAAAACCGCAGTAGAGGAACCGTTATTAAGTGAGAACAAAAACAGATTTGTGCTTTTCCCAATTAAGCACGATGACATTTGGAGTTATTATAAAAAGGCGGAAGCTAGTTTTTGGACAGCTGAAGAAATTGACTTACACCAGGATTTAACGGACTGGAACAACAAGCTAAATGATGAGGAGCGCTATTTTGTAAAACACATCTTGGCCTTCTTCGCAGCATCAGATGGTATTGTTAACGAAAACCTTGCAGAAAACTTTGTAAACGAAGTACAGTACACTGAAGCCAAATTCTTCTACGGCTTTCAGATTATGATGGAAAACATCCATTCAGAAACTTATTCACTATTAATAGACACATATATTAAAGACCCGGCAGAAGCCGATAAACTTTTCAATGCTATTGAAACTTTCGCTGCTATTAAGAAAAAAGCAGACTGGGCTTTGAAATGGATTGACTCCCCTTCTTTCGCTGAAAGACTGATTGCATTTGCTGCTGTTGAAGGCATCTTCTTCTCTGGTAGCTTCTGTTCTATCTTCTGGTTAAAGAAAAGAGGTTTAATGCCAGGGTTAACTTTCTCTAACGAATTGATCTCTAGAGATGAAGGCTTGCATTGTGATTTCGCAGTTCACTTGCACAATGAGCACCTGATCAACAAAGTACCAGAAGAAAGAATAAGAGAAATCATTATTGACGCTTTAGATATAGAAAGAGAATTTATTACAGAATCGCTACCTGTTCGACTTATTGGTATGAACTCCGACCTGATGGCACAATACCTTGAGTTTGTGACTGACCGTCTGTTAGTTGAGTTGGGCTGTAGTAAAGAGTATAACTCTACCAATCCATTCGACTTCATGGAAATGATCTCGCTTCAGGGCAAGACCAACTTCTTTGAAAAGAGAGTGGGAGATTATCAAAAAGCTGGTGTCATGAAAGATAAAGATGATACGTCTAACTCACGTGCCTTATCTTTTGATGATGATTTCTAATTACTAAAAGAACCCCATACACCCCCAAACCCCATAATTATGTTAGTAGTAAAAAGAGATGGCAGGCGAGAGTCGGTCAAATTCGACAAAATCACCGCAAGGATAGAGAAACTATCCTATGGCTTAAACTCCAGCTTTGTTGAGCCAATTGATGTAGCCAAAAAAGTAATTGAAGGCCTTTATGATGGCGTAAGCACGCAAGACTTAGATAATCTTGCCGCTGAAATTGCAGCCACACTAACGGTTAAACACCCGGACTATGCTAAACTGGCTGCCAGAATAGCAATTTCCAACCTACACAAAACCACAAGTAAATCATTCTCTAACACCATGAAGAGACTCTACACTTATGTAGATCCTAAGACTGGTGAGAATGCTCCTTTAGTATCTAAAGAAACTTATGGTGTTGTAAAAGCCAATGCCGCCTTGCTAGACTCTACCATTATATATGATAGAGACTTCAGCTATGATTATTTTGGCTATAAGACTTTAGAGCGCTCTTACCTCATGAAGTTAGACGGTAAGATCGTTGAGCGTCCACAGCACATGCTCATGAGAGTAGCTGTGGGTATTCATGGTGAAGACATGAAGAAAGTAGTGGAAACTTACCACCTACTTTCAGAAAAGTGGTTCACACATGCTACG
>CAYGKL010000173.1:0-3122 GCA_964350505.1 uncultured Roseivirgaceae bacterium
AACTTACATCAACTTAGGCATTGGCATACCTACTTTAGTGGCCAACTTTATTCCAGACCACATTGATGTTGTGCTCCAATCCGAGAACGGACTTCTTGGTATTGGCCCTTTCCCTGAAGAAGAGGAAGTTGATGCCGACTTGATCAACGCTGGTAAGCAGACTGTAACAACACGAGCCGGGTCTTCCCTATTCAGTTCTGCTGAGAGTTTTGCCATGATCCGCGGAGGCCATGTCGACTTGACTATTTTGGGAGCAATGGAGGTTTCTGAAAATGGAGATATCGCCAACTGGAAAATACCAGGTAAAATGGTAAAAGGCATGGGTGGTGCAATGGACCTTGTTGCCTCAGCAGATAACATTATTGTGGCCATGCAGCATTGTAGTAGAAGTGGTGAATCTAAACTGTTAAAAGAATGCTCCCTCCCTATCACAGGTATTGGCTGTGTAAAGAAAATTGTAACCGACCTAGCGGTTTTGGATGTTCTGCCAGAAGGAGGTTTTAAATTACTCGAAAGAGCACCTGGTGTATCGGTTGAAGAAATAAAAGCAGCCACTGCAGGTAAACTCAATATAGAAGGAGAGATTCCAGAAATGCAACTCAATTAATTTACTCTAATAAGATATAAATGAAAGATTCAGAAATAAAACTCAAAATCCAGCTCGATAAAGACAGCATTCCAGAGAAAATAACATGGGAAGCCACAGACAAGGATATTCCGGGAGCTGAAGAAACAAAAGCATTCAATTTGGCCATTTGGGACCACAACACATTAAGCACCTTACGCATTGATCTTTGGAACAAAGAGATGCCTGTAGATGAAATGAAGCGCTTTTATGTAGATTGTCTTGGAGGATTAGCTCAAAGCGTGCTCAACTCGACTGGCGATGAATTTATGTCTACAGCCATGAACAGGCTTTGCGATAAACTAGTAAAGCACCTTGAAGAAGAATTAAAACAAAATCCACAGTAAATATTAACCAAAAACAACAAGGTTAACTTTTTCTGGTTTTGCATAACTTATTATGCATAACTAATAAAATTAGCCCCTTGGCTTTTAAAAGATTAAAAACATTGTATTTTTGATTTTATACCTATGGATTAACCATCCACACATAGGTCTTGCCAAACTTTATTTGTTTCAACAAACCTAAATATGAAGAATTTGAAGAGAATTTTTAAAGGTCTTATACCGGTTCTGCTTTTAATGCAAACGATTACAGCGTTTGCTCAGGATCAGGTTAAAGTCTCTGGTCGCGTGGTAGACGATGCCAATAACCAGACACTACCCGGAGTTAACATCCGAGTGAAAGACAAAGTAGTAGGAACTATCACAACCTCACAAGGTGATTTTAGCCTCACTGTAAATCAATCAGCACCATTAACATTGATCTTCTCTTATGTAGGCTACGCGCCTCAAGAACTGGAGATCACTCAAAACACTGTTTCGGGTATCGAAATCAGAATGGTTGAGCAAGTTATCTTTGGTCAGGAAGTAGTAGTATCAGCCTCCAGAATCGAGGAAAACATACTCACCTCGCCTGTATCCATCGAGAAACTCGACATCCTAGACATTCAAGCAACAGCTGCTCCTTCATTCTATGAAGGCCTTGCTAACTTGAAGGGTATAGATTTCAGTACTCAGAGTTTAACCTTTAAGTCAATCAATGCACGTGGATTTGGTGCCAATGGTAACACCAGATTTGTTCAGCTAATTGACGGGATTGACAATCAGGCTCCAGGCCTGAATTTCGCAGTAGGTAATATTGTAGGTATCAATGATTTGGACTTAGAGTCTGCAGAATTGATTCCAGGCGCAGCATCCGCTCTTTACGGGCCGAACGCTATTAACGGTATCTTACTTTTGAATTCGAAAAATCCATTTGATTATCAAGGCTTAAGTGCTTATGTCAAAACAGGTCTAAACAACGTAGACTATGGGACCTCTGAAAATCAAGAGCTTTATCAAGACTACGGTTTCAGATGGGCTAAAGCCTTCAACAATAAGTTAGCTTTCAAAATCACTGGTTCATATTTAACTGCTACAGACTTTGTTGGTATTGATACAAGAGACCAAGGAATTACCACTGCTGGAGTGGTAGAACGTGGAGCAACCGAAAGAGGCAACAATAGATTTTATGACGGTGTTAACACTTATGGAGATTTCGGAATCACTGTAGGACAAATAGCTGATATTGCTATTGCGGGTGGAAATACGACCCTCCCAGGAGTAAGAACACTTCTCCCTGATAACCAAGATGGATTTTTCACAGCAACAGGCTTTACAGAAAATTCATTCGTAGACAACACCACTGAAAGTATCAAACTAGGTGGTGCACTTCACTACAGATTGAATGATAGATTAGAGGTATTTGGCCAGTTGAATTACGGTTCTGGTAGCACAGTTTACACTGCTAACGATAGATTCGTATTAGATAACTTCTCTATAACTACAGCAAAATTAGAATTGAGAGGTTCTGAATTCTACGCAAGAGCTTATACTACTCAAGAAAATTCAGGAGATAGCTACGCTGCTAACACGTTGGCCTCTTTAATTAACCAGCAGACTTATTTAGCCCCTTATTTAGAAACATTTGCAGGTGCAAGACTACAGGGAGCAAATATTGATCAGTCGCATGCAGCAGCTAGACTGGCAGCAGACGCAGTTCAGCCGCAGCCAGGTTCTGCTCAGTTCGATGCATTATCTGAGCTTTTAAGAGGACGTTCTATCGCAGAAGGTGGTGCAAAATTCCTTGATAAATCTAAATTATGGCATGCCGAAGGTAGCTGGGATTTAAGCCAAAGAATTGACTGGGCTGATATAGTAGTTGGTGCCAACTGGAGACAGTATAGCCTTAATTCAGAAGGAACTTTATTTGCTTTAGATAATAGTGGTGAAGAAATAAGCTACAACGAATTTGGAGCTTACACTCAAATCTCTAAAAGCTTTATAGACGACAACTTAAAATTACAAGGGTCTGTAAGGTATGATAAGAATGAGTTTTTCGAAGGCCAACTTTCCCCAAGATTATCAGCAGTAGGAACGGTAGCAGGCAACCATAACTTTAGAGGTTCATTCCAAAGAGGTTTCCGTATCCCTACTACTCAAGATCAATTCATTGA
>CAYGKL010000174.1:0-3111 GCA_964350505.1 uncultured Roseivirgaceae bacterium
CTTCCAATGCCTCTTAGTTCAATTTCACCAAAATCTTTGAATGTAAAACCGTCAGGGACTTGAGACTTAAACTCCTCAGAACAACAAATTTTCATTGTCTCACCATGTGCTTCTAACCTAGAGGCCACATTAACTGTTTCTCCCCATAAATCATAGGCAATTTTACTACTACCTATTACACCCGCCACAACTGGCCCACTATGGATGCCTATTCTAACTGAAATTGGTTCTTTTACTTTAAGATTAATTGCATCGATTATCTCTATTACATCGCAAGCAAAATTGGCCATTCGCATAGCGTGGTCGCTAGATGCTTTTGGCAAACCCGATACACACATATAGGAATCTCCAATAGTCTTAATCTTCTCTAATCCATATTTCTTGGCCACTTTATCAAACTGAGAAAAGATCTCATTCAATAAATTAACTAGATCATTCGGCTGCATTCGTTTTGAAAAAGATGTAAAACCGACAATATCCGAGAAGAAAACGCTCACATTATCAAAATGGTCAGCAATCATATCTTCACCACCTTTTAGTCGTGCAGCGATAGACTCTGGTAAAATATTCAGTAAAAGCATATCGCTTTTTTGTCTTTCCTCTTGAATAATGGCTCTGTCCCGTTCTATGATTTCAGACTTCTCAACCAACTCTGAAGTTCTCTCTGCAACTTTTTGTTCCAACACAATATTTTGGCGTTCGAGAATATTTTTAAGCTCTCTTTCTCTCTCACTTTTTAATTCAGCTTGCCTGATTTTGTTTAAGTTAAGCTCGGTCTGAATTCGATTCATACGGTCTCCTAAACCCAGAGCAAACAATAGGCCTTGTAAGGCAAAAGTAATCTGAAGTGAATACCGCGTTACAAAAACAGTCGGTAATAAATCTAGGCCCTGCATGGTAAAGAGGTAATAGCCAATTAAAGACAATACGCCAGATATTAAGAAGAATTTAGCAGGCACGAATTTTTTCCGATAAGCTATAATTGCAATGGCAAAAGCAAAGGCGGTAACCAATAAACCACTGATCAGCAACACTGCATTGGCCGTGGTCATTTTGTAGAACAAGCCAATAACAATGGTGAGCACAATAATTACATATAAAGCATTGAGCAGCCAATTGAGTTTTGCTGCGAAGCGTTTTGCCTCCAAATAGACCTGGCTAAACCATATGTATGCCATTAAAGAAATGCCCGCTGTTACAAAAGGAGAATACTTAGCAAGTATAGGCAACCCTGGTAAAATTAATTCCCTTAAAAACCCCGTGATTGAAAGCTGATAGATCGTCTGGGTAATCATAAAAACAATAAAGACCAGATAAGCCCTGTCTTTATTCATTATGTAAATGAAAATATTGTAGATGATCATTGCCACCAAAACCCCAAAGAAAATCCCATGAAAGTAGCGAGCGTTATAAATTTTAGAATTGAACTTAGAGGCAGGTTCAATGGTAAACCCCTTTAAATCTCTAAATCCCCTTGAGTAGAGTGATGCACTTGCGAACTTCAAATAAAGAACACCTGATTGTGGCACCTCAAAAAGCACAACTGGAAGCTCACCATAAGGCACGCTTCTATTCTTCATCGCCACATTCTCACCAGTAATGTCGGTAAGAAAACTTCCGTCAGGTTGCTCTACATAAGAAAAGATGGAGTCAACGTGAATCCTTGGCAACACATATTGCTCACCAACCATTGACTCTTCAAAGATCAGGCGTGCCCAGTATGAAGCACAATTCTCATTGGGTTTTAGGGTGTCGGAAGGTACAAACCTCTCTAGATAATCAGCCGATGATACTTCCTCAATTGAAAGCTCATTGGCACAATCTTCTAAAAGAAAGGCTTCTACAGGGTAAGAAGAAGACTGTTTATTCTCACTTGAACATGCTGCAAATAGCAGGATTAATAGCCCAAGCAATACATGTCTGGAAATCAAGTTAAGTCCTTTTATAGTGGAGTTAATCTGGCTGAAAATAAATGTCGTCTCCAAAGGTTACCCCATCTTGCCATTCTAGTTTACCAACTTTCGCCTTACTCCCAAAATTACCGGGTAGAACACTATTGGTAATAAGATTTGCTTGTAGCAATCCTATCGCTTGAAAAGTGCCTGATGTTAATTTACTGCAAAAGAAGGTAGCATCTGAAGATGACTTACCATGTAAAAGTTCTTCCGCAACACCTTTAAAATAGTCGGTTGCCATACCAGTTTCTACCGGACTTGAGAAACTGCGACCTGCCATTTGTCTGCAATAGTCATTTAATTTACCCAGTTGACCAGCATCTGTAATTCCCCTTGTTCCATCAGCGGCAGAAATTTTTCTTGCAATAAGTAAGAACTCAGTCTTAGTTGGTGTGTTTTGCTTTGCTACCCAATCTATAACGGAATCTAAAGTAACCATCACACAGCCATCACATTGCACCTTTTTGTAATAGTCGGGGCCAAACTGGTCTATCGCATCTGGTGGAATGGCATGCCAAAAGAAAAGGTCATTGGTGCCTTTATCATCTATAGGAAGCTCTACAACAAAGCCAGAGTGTGTAAAAGGCTCTAAACCTTGTATTTCTTCTAAGAAGCTTATCTCAGGCCCAGGAAAAGCAAAACCTTTGAACATTATAATGTCTCCGGTTTTAAGCGTGGGCTTGAGTTTAGAATAAGTGATTTGGTTAGGAATTGGTTGGTTGGTCATTAAGTTAAATTTTGGTTGAGAGGTTGTAAAAACCCAATAGCATAGGAATTTACATAAATAAATTCGAATACTTACTAATATGTCATGAATGGTAACCCTTACTCAGTGAGAAGTGCATAGTAGTCAAGCATCCGCTTATGTGCAAAACACAAGGAGATTCCTCAGTCGTACATTTTCGATTACCATCGAATTGTACTTCTTCTGAATGACGCGGTGATACCAGCCTCAACGGTTACCGTCATTCAGAGAGAGGATTAACCCGATGCATATCGAGGGTAATACGACCGAAGAATCCGCTTGTTTTGTGCAGTACTCTGGGAGATTCTTCAGTCGCCTCACCCTTAATTTCATTAGGGTGACTCTCCCTGCCTGCGGCAGGCAGGCTTATGAATGACGCAGTGATAGAAACCACATCGGTCTCCGTCATTC
>CAYGKL010000175.1:0-3034 GCA_964350505.1 uncultured Roseivirgaceae bacterium
TGAAGGTGACCGTAACTGCTACTAAATCGCCTACTTTATAGGTGCCGTTCGCGGTAGTTGAGCTTACGCTTGTTACTGTTGGCGCTATTCCATCAATTACTATTGCCTTATTGTTGCCTAGTGAATTTACAGCTCCAGGGGTAGCCAAGGTAAGCACTGCATCATTTCCGGCTTCATCTTGAATGCTAGAGCCAGCGGTTAATGCTGTTGTTCCTATATAATCCAAATCAGACGAAAGGTTACCTGCTTGTACCGTATAAATAAAGCTGAGTGTGTTTGTACCTGAACCTGAATTATAGTCGACCGTTTGGTCAGTGTCTCCTGTTTCTAATTCGATTTGTGGGTTTCCCGTTACAATAACGGCTTCGCTAAAAGTTACTGTAATGACTACATGGGCTCCAATCCCGTAAATACCATTAGCTGACGTTGAACTTACACCTGTGACAGTTGGAGCCACCACATCTGGATTGGTTGCACCCATGGAGACAGCACCTAAGAGGAAGTCTACATTATCGGTATTGGTATCTCGTCCATTTGGACTTCTTTGTACTGATTCATCCGAAATATCGGAAGCGTTTCCACTAGGTGCCTGACCAGCCCCTCCCCCTAATTGAACCTGATCGACAATATTACCATCAGGATCTTTCAAAATGATCAGAACATCGTTATTCATATCCCCTGTTGCATTTCCTAAGACAAGAAAATCACCGCTCCTGGTATCATTAATTGTTCCTGTGCCTACAGAGGTGTAAACCTGATCTGCAAACAATGTGGTAATATCACCGATATTGTCAGACCCATCTAAAAGCTCCATAGTCCAACCCGAAAAGTCTATCCCATCAGAACTAATGAACAATTCAATAAACTCGTCAGAGCCAGTCAATGAACCAGCACCTGGAGTACCATTAAACCCATTCGTTTCCCAATCTTGCTGTGGATCAGTTACCACCTCGTTAATCACCACACTAACTGCTGAAAAATTGAGGGTTGTGACATCAGAGAATCCTGCAAAACTGTTTCCATTGGTATCATCAATGGAAGTGGCATCAATAACTATATAGTATTCCGTAGCGGCATCAAATACTCCGTCAGGATTTAATGTGACTCTAGCATTACTTACGCTTACTTTTCCTCCTTGAACATCAAATACTTCAAAATCTGAATCATCCGCTTTTTTGATTGTTATATTTCCTATGCCTGCCTGAACATTTTCATCGAAGATAATGGTCAGGTCTTGGCTTAAAGTTATATTCTGATCCCCATCAGTAGGGCTTCCTCCTATTATAACTGGAGAGATAACATCTAAACTGAACGCGGTAATATTGAAAGGCAATATTAAACCTGATTGATCTCCAGTTCCATTTTCATTTATCCAATTCGAATGATCATTAATCTGATCGGAATAGTCAGCAATAGTCCCTTGATTATCTCTTGCACCATTATATTCGGCCACATCTATATTGGCTTCAATATTATCTAAATCAATTGCGTTTGTTCCTACTGTCAACCCAGTACCTGAAATATCTCCACCATTTCCAAAGCCACCAGATGCATCACCGTTATTAGATATGGCGGAGATAAACTTTAAAGGATTGTCGTCAGTACCAACAAAAGCGAAAATAGCATCACTAGAATTCCCTAAATCCATTGAACCTGACTCAAGAGCCGAGCCTATACTCGCTGATTCAGCCCCCTTAACATCATTGAAAGTGACAACTGTACCCGCTGTAATATTTGAAGTAATAGTCCAAATAAGTAGCCCTTCATTAGAATCTGCAAAACCACTAACTCCATCCCATTCATTGTCTGAAAAAGAAATAGCAATTGGATCTATTGTTCCATCCAAATCTGTTAAGACAGCAATGGCAAAATCATCTTCTCCGTCAGAATTATAACCTACGAAAGCCAAATCACCCGGACTCAAATTAATCCATGAAGTAACCGAAATACTCTTAGGTCCATCAGTCCCACTTTTACCATCGTTTGTTGAGATCGCTATGCTCATATCTCCTCTTTTATTTTGAGGATCAAAGGTTGCTCCATCCAAAGCACTATTAATATTCGCCAGCGACCCAGTAAATTCTAATGAAGCAGATCCATTGGAAGTACTATTACCAAAGGTTAATCCTGTTGTTTGAGATAATGTGAATATACCAGCGGTAGAATTGATGGTTACTGTTTGGTCATTTCCATCGATATCTGCAATACTGATAAGATTACTATTGGCCGAATTAAATGTAATTATCCCTGTTTGTAATACATCTTCTGTAACGCTATTTAAAGTAATTACTGGGGCTTGATTTATGTGGTTATCCCTATTTGTTTTCTCCGCATCAATCATCACAAAATCAGAAGACTTCATATCAAAAGAGAAATTTGTGACCATCCCATAATTGTTGTTGCCGAAATCAAAAGCAGCTTGAGAAAATGTCGCTGAAAAAGTAAGCCAGAGAATAAAAAGTGCTCTTTTAAGGACACTATTTTGGTTTTCTAAAATAGCTCTCTGTTCAGGAGCGAATAAGAACTCTGAATAGGTGTCAAAACGTCTCATACATTACAGTTTTTAATGTAATAGACCACAGAACCCAATAAAAAAGCCCGAATAAAAAAGGATAGTAAACTCGTTAATAAGCTGTGTGTGTCTAAAAAATAATTGTTACTATACAATTAAATATATAATAAATAAATGACACATTATAAAAGTGTATGAACTATATACTTTAATTCTAGCCATTTTAGACCGAGACTCGCTTGGAAAAGAATAGTGCAAATATTAACTCTTGGAAAAGTTAAAAGAGACTTGCAATTACTTACTTAAAGTACGAAGAACAGGCAGCCCTAGGGCCTTAACAATTTTAAGGCCTGATAGCCTTGAGTGAAACAATAAATATCTGAATAGACCCTTTCAATGAATAATGCCATCGTTGGTTTTGTCCATCTTGAGTTTGGCGCTTCTCTTCTATTTCATCTCTTCGTTTACCGCTCTAAAACTGCTAAGTAAAATAGGTACTCGCCACAGGCAAGCACCAGTTAC
>CAYGKL010000176.1:0-3013 GCA_964350505.1 uncultured Roseivirgaceae bacterium
GCTCCAAACCGTAAGCCTCCACGCTTTTCCAAAACAGCTAAAAGCATATTCAAGCGCTTGGCATCAAAGCCTGTAGAACTTCTTTGCGGAGTTCCATAAGTAGCGGAACTCACCAATGATTGAATCTCAATGAGTAGTGGTCGGTTGCCTTCAATAGTGGCTCCAATGGCAACGCCTGTCAGATCATCCGCTTTTTGGGAAATTAAAATCTCCGAAGGGTTAGAAACTTGACGGAGTCCATCAGCCTGCATTTCATAAATCCCCAATTCTGATGTTGAACCGAATCTGTTCTTGACCGTTCTCAGAATTCGATAAGAAAGATGCCTATCTCCTTCAAATTGTAAAACGGTATCCACCATATGCTCCAAGACCTTAGGCCCAGCAATACTGCCTTCCTTAGTAATATGGCCTATTAAGAAAACGGGCGTTTGGGTTTCTTTGGCAAACTTCATGAGCTCACCTGTACACTCTCTCACTTGTGAGACAGAACCAGCAGCACTTTCAATTCTCTCGGTGTGCAAAGTCTGGATAGAATCTATAATAAGTAAATCAGGCTTTACATTCTTGATCTGTGCGAAGATGTTTTGTGTATTAGTTTCAGATAATACGAAGCAATTATCAGTCTCAATACCTATTCTCTCGGCTCGCATTTTAATCTGTTGCTGACTTTCCTCACCACTTACATAGAGCACTTTCTTCTTTCGCGCAGCCAAGGCCAACTGAAGCATAAGGGTTGACTTGCCAATACCCGGCTCCCCACCAATAAGCACCAAAGAACCCGCAACTATTCCTCCACCCAAAACACGATTCAATTCCTTGTCATAAGTAACCATCCGCTCCTCCAAGTTTTTTTCAACTTCGCGAATGTTGATCGGCTTTTGCCTCACTGTTGGAGCAGTATCTTCTCTCCAAGAAGTCTCTGAAGATTTCTCTTTGGTAAGCACTTCCTCTGCATAAGTATTCCATTCATTACAAGAAGGACACTTGCCTATCCATTTAGCTGAATTGGCACCACAATTTTGACAGATAAATACAGACTTGGTTTTGGCCATTGCTTACAAGTTAACTTATGTGTGACTAATTAGCTCAATAGTTCTGAGATGTCCTGAGTGCTTAGTTTTTTAATGAAACTCTCTTCGGTAGTAATTAATTCTGAAGCCAATTTGAGCTTGTTCTTCTGCAGAGCCAGAATCTTTTCTTCCACTGTGTTTCTGGTAATAAATTTATACGTGAAGACAGTATTCTTCTGGCCAATTCTATGTGCTCTATCCACCGCTTGTTCTTCAATGGCTGGGTTCCACCACGGATCCAATAAAAACACATAGTCAGCTTCCGTGAGGTTCAAACCTAAACCACCTGCCTTGAGAGAAATTAAGAAAACCTTAATGTCTTTGTTGTTTTGAAACTTCTCAACCTGCCCTTGTCGATCTTTAGTAGAACCATCCAAGTAGGCGAAATCCGTTTTACTATTCACCAAATACTCTTTTACTATACTGAGGTGCTTCACAAACTGGCTGAAGATTAGAATCTTATGCCCTTCGCTAATGGCCGACTCGATCATGTAAGTGATATCTTCCAATTTTCCAGAATCTCCTTCGAAGTCTGGTTCTACCATGCGAGGATGATTAGCGATTTGTCTCAGTTTGGTCAGCCCTTGAAGTAATAGCAATTGCGATTTTCTTACACCGCTTTTTTCAATGGTATCCAAGATCTGATTTCTATAATAAGACTTCACCTCTTCATATTTTTCCTCCTGTTCAGGAGTCATCTGGCTGTATTTTACGCTTTCAAACTTCTCTGGAAGATCTTTAGCCACCTGAGATTTTTGACGCCTAAGAATGAATGGCTTAATGATAACATTGAGTTTTCGGGTTTTCTCAAAATCACCTCTCTTCTCAATGGGAAGTTGAAATTCGTTTTTAAAATATTTAGCTGTTCCTAGCAAGCCAGGATTAATGAAACTCATTTGCGACCATAAGTCGAAAGTGCTATTCTCAAGAGGTGTGCCTGTGAGAATTAGCCTGTACCTAGATTTTAAATCATTGACAGACTTCGCAATTATGGAATCAGGATTTTTGATGGCTTGAGATTCATCGAGAATTATATAGTTGAAGTAATAAGCAGAAAGAACATCTAGGTCAATTCTAGTAATTCCGTAGGAAGTAACCACCAGATCATAATTCGCAAATTGCTCCGGATTCTTGTCTCTCCCTGTTCCAGTATAAACCAGTACTTTTAATTGAGGAGTAAATTTAGAGGCCTCTAGCTGCCAGTTATAGATAAGAGATGTTGGCATAATAAGCAATGATGCCTGACCTGAGGCGTGCTCCTTTTGGACTTGCAGCAATGCCAGAGTTTGTACGGTTTTTCCTAAACCCATATCATCTGCTAAGCACCCGCCAAAGTTGTACTCCGACAAAAAGCGCATCCAATTATAGCCTGCTTTTTGATAGGGCCTGAGTGTTCCCACAAAACCCTTGGGTATATCATAATCCTCAATAGCTTCGAAACCCTCCAGCTTTTGAAGCTTTCTATCCATTGTTACCTGAGCTAGGTTGCCATTTTGTAAATCTTGAACTAATGAAAGGTGATGCTTCCTGAGCTTCAGTGTTTGATGGTCATCTGACTCCTCCATAAAAGCAAAGAGCTCTGCATAATCCTTAATCCAAGCCTCAGGAATTACGGCAACTTCACCATTAGGTAACTTAATTTCTCTTCTTTGTCGATTGATTAATTTTCTGAGCTCTTTGAATGAAATCTCAAATTCGCCAAAACGAATAATTGCTTTTATATCGAACCAATCAATACCCTCTTCTACCTTAATCTCCAGTACTGATTCTCCAACAAAGTATCTTTTCTTGTCCGCATCAGTCTGCTGAACAGTAATGCCACTTTCAGCAAGAAATTCTGAATGTTCGTTTAGCCAGTCAAATGCAAGGGCGCGACTCATGGTTACCCTACCATTCTGAAACTTCAAGCTTTTCTTTTGAAGCTCGTTAACAACTGCTATTTC
>CAYGKL010000177.1:0-2950 GCA_964350505.1 uncultured Roseivirgaceae bacterium
TCATTGGCTTAAGTTTGTCAAAGGTCTAGTATCATTCTCAGCCCTTGTTGGTGTTATCACCAACAAGTCTCATGCTTTAAGCCTCTAGGCGACTTGAAATGACCTGCATTAATTTTTCTTTGATAATGGGCTTGGTTATGTAGTCATCGCAGCCAGCTTCAATAGCCTTTTCTCTATCTCCAGACTGTGCATAGGCTGTTTGTGCCAGTATAAAAACGTTTTTATTGAATTCACGAATTTGTCGCGTTGCTTCATGTCCAGTGATACCAGGAATCTTAATATCCATAAGAATCATGTCCAGGTCGGGGTTATTGCGGCACAATTCAACCGCATCCAAGCCATTGGTGGCATATAAAATTTCTCTGGACGACTCTTTAAGCACAATGCCCAAATAAGTAGTGGCGAACTTATCATCTTCAACGACTAGTACTTTCAATTTCTTCTTTACCGATTGTTGGTGGTTCGAATCTGTGGTGTTCATTTTTGGAGTTTCAGGTTTACTCAATTTGAGGGGGAATTTAAGATAAAATTGCGAACCAACTCCTTCTTCGCTTTCTACCCAAATATTTCCACTCAATAATTGAGCGTAAGCTTTGGCAATGGAAAGTCCTAAACCAGAACCCTCATATACTTGGCGGTCTTCAATATCTGCCTGAACAAAGCGGTTGAATACAGCCTCCAATCTGTTCTTTGGAATTCCAATACCAGTATCTTTAGTGTAAAACTCAAGCTCATTTTGACCTTCTCCTTCGCTCATAGTATATCCAATTTCTATGGATCCTCGGTGTGTATATTTAATGGCGTTTTTGATAAAATTGATCAGAATTGAATTCAGCTTTTCTTTATCCGATTGAATAGTGGCTTGTCCATCGGGCAATCTGCTGGTAATTGAAAGTTGAATTTTCTTTTTGTTCGCCTCAGGTTGAAAAAACTCCAAAAGTTCATCCAATTGATCGTTTAGGTTGATGTCTGATAAAATTACTTTAACCTGACCTGCTTCAATTTTAGAAAAATCAACAATGTCGTTAATGGTGTTCAGCATCCGATTGCCACTCTTTTCAATAATACCAATGAATTTCTTTTGATCCTTTCCGCTCAAGCCTGGTTCTTTTAGTAGGCTGGTGAAACCAAGAATGCCATTCATGGGGGTTCGGATTTCATGACTCATATTGGCTAAGAAAGCTGATTTCAAGCGGTCGCTCTCCTCTGCTTTTTCCTTAGCTGCTATTAATTCGCGCTCTATTTTCTTCTTTTTGGTAATATCTTGAGCAGTTCCATAGCTGCCAATTATTTGGTTATTCTTATCTCTTAAAACAGCTCCTTTTGAAACAATCTGTTTTTTAGCTCCATTTGTTGTTATAATATCTAGTTCTAAGTCATAAGGTAATTCTCTTTGAACACAATCTTCAACTGCTTGCTCAAGTTTGGCAAAACTTTCTTCTGTATAATAGGGGGCTTGTGTAGAAAATTCTGGGGCGGGTAAATCGTATGAGCGTTCGAAAATATCATATAATTCTTTAGACCATGTGACAGCATCAGTTTCAATAATGTATTGCCAACTCCCTACATGCGCTAATGCTTGCGCTTCAATTAATTTTCGTTCACTTTCCTCTGCAGCTTCCTTAGCTAGAATGAGTTCATTTTTCGCCTTTTTTTGTAGAGAGATGTCCATACTGAAAGCCATGAAGCGATTTTTGGGTAAGGGAATGGCGTCTAACATGACATAGATAGCCTCAGAGTTCTTTTTCTTAAGTTGAATTTCTAGACTTAGTTTTCCTTTTTCCTTGAGCTGCTGAAAGGTTTTTATATCTGCTATGTTGAAAAGTATATCAGGAATTGAAAGAGCTAACAATTCGTTTTTAGTGTAGCCCAATAGTTCACATGCTCTCGGATTAACATCAATGTATTGACCTTTCTCATCAGCAATAAAAATGGCAAGTGGTGCATTTTCAATATATGTTCTGTACTTTATTTCTGAATCGATAAGCGCTTTTTCAGTATTGTATCTTCTCAATGACACTGAAATTAGATTTGAATACGCTTCCAGCATTTCAACTGATGGTGAGATTTGTCTTTTTTTAAAGGCCAAGAGTGTGGTACCATACAATTGACCTTCGATGACATGTACTACAGCATAAAAACGATCGATACCGGTGGATTTACGGATTAATTGGTCTATTAAATTAGGAACAGCACCAAAGGTGGCTTCTGTTAGGCTATTGAAAGTGCCTACATGGTTTTGCACGATCAAATTATATGTTACCGCATCAATTTTTGATGCTGTTTTAGCTATTTTATCTCCAGCAACTTTTAATATGGTTTGAATGATACCTGATTCTCCTTCATAGTGAAGAAGTGCGAGTTCCTTTTTGTGAGAATTATATAAATTAAATGTGGCGAGATTAGCTCCTGTATACTGTTTTACAGCCTTTAACATGGCTCCACTAAACTCTTTTATATTTGACTGATCTGCCGATGGAATTGCTAGTGAATTAATGAAGTGAAGTATTGACTTCTGTTGTTCAGCCGCTTTGTCATTTTCCCCATGATCTTGCATGGAAGAATCTTGTTCCAGTTGTACAATTTTGGAGATTAATTCAGCTTTACTTAAATCTTCATATTTCATAACAGTTCATTTTTTTTAGAAAAATGATTGTCCCATTTTGATTGGTAGTAATTAAGATTTCATTCGGTATTTATTACATGAGGATAAGTTACGATTATTCACAGAAGGGTTTTATGGAGAAATGTCATCTTATTAAGGTTTTAAGAATTCAGTAACTATTTAGTTTTCTGTTGTGTCCACGCTAATTGGTCGGATGATCAAAAAATGCAAGTGGTGTCGCAAAACACCTTTGACAAACTTCTGTTGCTAAGCTAGACATATGCCATGGCTTTTGCAGGAGTCAGTGGCCTAAGTTTGTCAAAGGTCTAGTACCATTCTCAGCCC
>CAYGKL010000178.1:0-2622 GCA_964350505.1 uncultured Roseivirgaceae bacterium
GAACTGCAACTGAGCATGCGATTGAAAACTGTGTCTCTATTTTCAACATTGAAAGTGATGAGATCAAAGGTAAAATCATTGGTCGTGAAGGGCGAAATATTCGTGCACTAGAAGCAGCCACAGGAGTAGAAATAATTGTAGACGATACTCCAGAAGCAATTATCATTTCAGGCTTTGATCCTGTTCGCAGGGAAATCGCCAGACTATCACTTCATAGATTGGTTACTGACGGAAGAATTCACCCAGCCCGAATTGAAGAGGTTGTCAATAAAACCACAAAGAATATTGAAGAGGAAATTTCTGAGATCGGTGAAAGAACCGTCATAGACTTAGGCATCCATGGCCTTCATCCTGAGTTGATAAAGCTAGTCGGGAGAATGAGGTTCCGTTCATCATACGGACAGAATTTACTTCAACACTCCAGAGAAGTAGCTAATCTATGTGCCACCATGGCCTCTGAATTGGGCTTGAATACAAAGCGCGCTAAACGTGCTGGTTTACTGCATGATATAGGCAAGGTTTGGCATGAAGAACCTGAAATGCCTCATGCGGTCTTAGGCTTTGAGTTGGCGAAGAAATATAAGGAACACCCTGAAGTTTGTAACGCCATTGGAGCTCACCACGATGAAATGGAAATGACATCAATGATCTCACCTTTAGTGCAAGCATGTGATGCAATTTCTGGAGCTAGACCAGGTGCAAGACGAGAAGTGATGGAGTCTTACATCAAACGATTGAAAGAACTGGAAACACTTGCTCTCAATTTCGATGGCGTTAATAAATGCTATGCCATTCAAGCAGGAAGAGAACTCAGAGTTATGGTAGATGCAGAATCAGTCACTGATAATCAAGCTTCGCAGTTGTCTTTCGACATCTCCCAAAAAATAGAAAAGGAAATGCAATACCCAGGTCAAATCAAAGTCACTGTAATTAGAGAAATGAGGGCCGTGAACTACGCAAAATAAATCAGAAAATTATTCACGCATAAGTAATTGAGGGGCTGATATTTAGCCCCTTTTTTATTGCAATGACTAAAAACCATATAAAAACTAGAAATAAATAGGCTTGTGTAAAATCTCTCTACTTTATATTTTGGCCATGCGTGTATTTACCTAGACTAACTATATTACTCCTTCTTGTTGGTAGCTCTCTGCTACATGCCCAAAGAGACTTCAACCAACTGAAGTCAGATATTCTTCAAGCTGAAACTGAAGCAAAACGCTTGGAGAGTATTATAACTTTAGGCGCTATTTACAATCGCACCCAAATCGACAGCATCTATTATTATGCAGACTCATTGGCTAGCCCAAATTATAACAATCGAGAATTTGCAATGGCTGGAAAACAATTTCTAGAAGCTTTAGCAATTTACCACCAAGGAAATTTAAATGAAGCCATTGAAAAACTGGAGATAAGTAGAAACACCTTTGATCAATTAGGCTCAAAGTCTTTAAAACTGAGAGCAATGAACTTTCTAGGTATTGCTTACACCAGAACCAATGAGGTTCAACAAGCGCTTGATGTTCAAAATGAAATGATCGAGCTTTGTGGTGACGATCCCGAGTTCGCCTCAGCCAAGCAATCCGCTTATGGGAACCGTGCTAATGCTTATAGAAGAATTGGAGAATACTCTAAAGCAGTTTTCAGCTTAGAAAAAGCAATTGAATTATCAACTAACGATTCTATTGGCCCAATCGGAATGAGTTATTTAAGTCTTGGACAGATGCTCACAAGCCTACGGCTTTACGATCGAGCCATTGAAGCTTATAGCAATGTAGACATTGAAAATTTCCCTTCAGAATCAGTCAAAGGTGCATTATACTCTGGAACTGCTCAGGCATATTTAGAATTAGAACAGCTCGATTCAGCTTATTACTATTATAGCAAATCTTATAAAGTCACAAGCTCTTCTAGTAATTGGCAACAAATGCTAAGGCCACAGCTGGAACTAGCTAAAATAGCTGTGAAATTGACTAATGTTGAACAAGCCAAAGAGCACCTTGATATAGCAGAGTCAATTCTAGGAAAATACAACTTCCCTCCACCTGCAGTTATTGATCTATACCTAGCCAGAATAGAGCTGTACATATTGGAAGAAAAGTGGGATCAAGCCATTATCACCTCATCAGAATTTGAAAAACATGTCAATGACAATGGTATTGTCCATTTATCCAAAAACGGCTTTAGACTCACCGCAGAACTTTATGAGAGACTTGGCGATACAGAGAATGCACTTAAATACGAAAAGCTCAATAGCGATTTAGATACATCTCCAAGAGTAATTTCTGAAAACAGTAGAATAGCAGCTCAGCGGACCCAATTAGCTTTACTAGAAAAAGACGAAATTATTGAAGAAGAATCTGCTCAAAGAGCATTTTATCAAGGCCTTGCTTTTCAAATTGTGGTAATTTCTATCCTCTCAATCTCTATCTCTTTCTTTTTATATCGGTATTACCGCAAAGAAAAATCTAAAAATGTGGTGAAAGATGATGAACTGATTGAGCTCAAAAGAATGCTTAAAGAACCTTCAAAAAAAGCAAGTAATGAGCTTGAGCATATTACATTAAAGAGCAAAGCTCTCATTAGGTTAAATGAATTAATGTATATCTCTTCAGATGGCCC
>CAYGKL010000179.1:0-2466 GCA_964350505.1 uncultured Roseivirgaceae bacterium
GGGAAAAGGGGAACCAATCTTTAAGTGAACACTACTCGAAAATAGCTCTATTACTTAATGAACCGCCCAGTACCAGAACCGCTTGGCCTGTTCTGACGAATGTAGGACCTAGTGGTGTGAGACCTGCCTGCCGGCAAAGGCAGGGCCTCAACCTGAGCCATTATGGCTCAGGTCGGGCTACTCGATTAGCCACTTTATTTTATTTCTGCGTTGATACCAAGTTTATTCGCAGTGGATACTACCTGATTCTTATCAATACCAACAATATCAACTTCAATATCTTCATATTCCATCCAGTCGCTAATTAAGGTGTAATCATTTGGTAAGTAGGTCGTTAAAGGTTTCATGGTTCTAATAGTCAAATCAACACTGTCAGCACCTACATCTGATCTAAGAATAAGTTGATAAGTTGTATCATTTAGTTCTTTTTGTAAGATAGGTTCGTAGTCCTCAACACTTGGTCTAGAAGGTACTCTGACTTTGAATTCACCAGAGTACAGTTGAAAATCACCGTTAGGGTAAATGAATTCTGTGTAAATATATTTTTGCTGATATAGTGCACTGATGAGCTTCCTAGAGTCTTCAAGAGATTTAAGTTTAATATTAACCCAAGAAAGTTTTTCAAATGCATGTTCATGTTGGAAAAGTTCTTCTTTGCTGAATTGGTAATACCCATGTCCTGTAAACATTCCGGACAATTCTTTATTCAATGACACGCTTCTAATAACTTCATTGCTCTGATTCAATAAAACTTTATAAAAAGGGAATCCAGGATGTCCAGATTTATTCTTACCCCATTCATTTATAATTCTTTCAATTGTTGCTGGGTCTTTTATTCGAATTGGATTGGGGACAAGTAACTCGTCTTTATTACCCAATTCACTAATTAGAGGTCTAAGTGGAAAGATAAGAATCTCGTTTTTTTGACTTATCTCTTCAACAGCTAAGAATGCTTCACCTTTCTTGGAACAGCCAAGTATTGATATCAAAAGCAGTAGGAGTATGTTTTTGAACATGTAGTTTAGGTTTTAAGTATTGTGGCTAACGTTCTGTGTATGGTGTCGTAGCTGACGATAGGAAGCTATGCACTATACACCTTGTTGTATGCCGTTTTTATTTTCTTTCCAGTAGTTAATATTTTCATGTATTGTTTTTTGCCATGCCTTTACATCACTTTCAACTCCTATCGAGATAACACTACATTCCTCGTTACTCAAATTCTTTGAATCGATTGAGCTGTGGTCATAATAATGTCCCGATTGGTTTCCGTTTTGCGTTCCTGGATATACTAGAGCTACTTTCTTTGCACCATAGTATTTCATGTACACAAACATTTGTCTTAAATCATCAGGTGAAGGATTATAGCCGTTCAAGTTTTTCCATTTGGTGTCAAGCACTACACAATCTTTTGTTCCTTTATTCAGTACAATATCGGGCTTCATTTTGCTTCGATAGCCTGATATTGGTTTCCAAAAGTTCTTAGTGTTTTGAGCAGCAATGCTTGTGCTACTTGCTTTATGTCTTCTTAAACTCACATACACAAACTTTTCCCAAAGCATGTTCATATCAAACATTAATGCTAAAACATTATTAGTTCCTCGCCTTACATCAGGGTGATAATTGAGAAGAATGAGTTTAGCTATTTCCAGTGCATTTCTGTACGGTTCCGTTTTTCGGTCAAATGTAATTCTATCAAAAAGGGCTTCCGTTATTTTAATGTCGTAGAGTTCTGGAAAGTCCAACAATAAGGCTCCCAATCTACTACTCAACTGCACATTGGTATTAATAGAGCTCAACAACTTCAATGCCTTGTACAGAATTGCATGTATGTCATGCTCATTGTCGTAGGTGGTATGCATTACATAAAAGCGTTCTTTATGTACCAAGTTTTGACTGATGTGTTTGGCGAACTGAATATTGCCTTTTAAAGCGGTTCGATTGCCTTCTGTTTTCCGGTATTTTTTTACCAAACCTCTGTACATGAGGTATTCCACTTCTTTGATGAAAAGTTCAAAGTAAAGGTCAAGAATAGAATTTGACCGTAAACTTAAATTACTATTGCTTGGGGCATGAATATCAAATATGCCAACCGCATAAAGCATGTTTATTAAGACATTTCTCCATCTTTCTGTATCGTTGGATTTATCGGATTTTGGCAGCACCTCAATAACCGTTTTGCCTACTTGAATTACACCAACGTATTCATTGAAACGAACACCGTGATGAATTAAAGAGTAATAGGGAACCCCATTTTCTCCATAGAACAATTGCAAAGCTTCTAATTGACCATTCTTGAGTCGTTGCTCACCTCGATCCGTTCGAACTGTTTCATGTTCAAAAACAACAATATGACTTAATGCCGCTTTCAATTATTTATTAAGTAAAAGGCGAATTGCTGAAACAAAATCTTCATCATTCATTTTTGTGATTTCTTTAAAATGATAAATCTTTCTTTCAAGTAATGAG
>CAYGKL010000180.1:0-2247 GCA_964350505.1 uncultured Roseivirgaceae bacterium
ATTTGTCTACTGTGTAATCTACTTCGGCAGCTGTATTGTATTTGCTAAATGAGAAACGAACGCCTTGTCTACTCGCGTCTGCTTTGATGCCATTTAATACATGTGAACCCTTGTTGGCTCCACTTGAGCACGCGCTTCCGCCAGAGGCAGAGATACCATTAATATCTAGGCTGAAAAGAAGCATGGCATTATTTTCATGTGGAGGGAAACTCACATTAAGTACAGTATATAAACTAGTATCAGGATTTATATCTCCATTGAATTCAACCCCAGAAATATTTTCTCTAAGCTTTTCAATCATTCTTGTTTTGAGTGATTGAATATGTTTTTGGTGCTCGTCCATTTCAGAATAAGCAATTTCCAAAGCCTTGGCTAAGCCTATGATTCCGTAGACGTTTTCTGTACCACCTCTTCGGTTTCTTTCTTGACCGCCACCTTCAATAAACCTTCCGATAGATCTGCTTTTACATACTCTTAAGAAGCCTACCCCTTTCGGTCCATGGAATTTGTGAGCAGCGCCTACTATAAACTGGCAGTTCAAAGATTTAAGGTCGTGTTTGTAGTGGCCCATTGTCTGAACAGTATCAGAATGGAAAGTGGCACCATATTGAGTAGCTAGCTGGCCAATTCTATCAATATTATTCAACGTACCAATCTCATTGTTGGCGTGCATAATGGAAACGAGAGAGTTTGGGTTGGTTTTTAGCAACAGCTCAAGATGATCCATATTGATATGGCCTTGTCCATCTACATCCACATAACTTGCTTTTACCTTACCAGCTTGAGCTAATTTTTCAACGGTATGCCCTACGGCATGGTGTTCTAGTGATGTAGTGATGATGTGTTTCACATCATATGCTTCTACCATGCAGTTTATAGCGGTATTATCTGCCTCTGTTCCTCCTGAAGTAAAAAATATTTCAGCAGGAACTGTATTCAACAACTCTGCAACGGTACGTCTAGCATATTCGATTTTCGTTCTCACCTCTCTACCATGCGAGTGGGTAGATGATGGGTTCCCAAACATATCTAACATTAAAGGCTTCATGGCCTCAAAAACATTAGGGTCCAGTGGTGTGGTCGCTGCGTTATCGAAATAGACTTTCATCGTTTAAAAAATTAGTTGGCTACGATTTCTCTTATGTCTGACATAATTTTCTGTGCCAGATGTTCCGCAGTTGCGGCCGACTCAGATTCAGCATATATTCTAATAATAGGTTCAGTATTTGATTTTCTCAAATGAACCCACTCTTTATCAAATTCAATTTTAACCCCATCAATTGTATTGATAGGCTGTTTTTTATACTTCTCTTTCATTTGAACTAAGACCTTGTCTACATCAATTTCTGGCGATAAGTCTATTTTGTTCTTGGAGATGGTATAGTTTGGATACTTTGCTCTTAGCATTGAGACCCTTTTGCCAAATTTAGCTAAATGAGTTAGAAAGAGAGCTACTCCAACTAAAGCATCACGTCCATAATGAAGTTCAGGGTAAATAATTCCTCCGTTACCTTCACCACCAATAATGGCATTGGTTTCCTTCATTTTTACTACAACATTTACCTCTCCAACGGCTGCAGTCTCATAATTACAACCGTGTTTTTCGGTAACATCTCGCAATGCCCTAGTAGACGATAAGTTAGAAACTGTATTCCCTTTTGTGTGGGAAAGAACGTAATCCGAAATCGCTACGAGCGTATATTCTTCACCGAAAACACTTCCAGATTCATCTACAAATGCTAAACGATCAACATCTGGGTCTACAACAATGCCTAAATCGTATTTTCCATTTTCCAAAATAGAACATATTTGTCCTAAGTGCTCTGGCAAAGGTTCTGGGTTGTGAGGAAAGTGACCGTTTGGCTCACAATAAAGAGGTTCAATATGCTCAACACCCAATGCTTTAAGTAAAGGAAGAATTGAAATGCCTCCAGTTGAGTTAACAGCATCGACCACTACTTTGAATTTGGCTTTTTTAATGGCTTCAACATCTACCAAAGGAAGAGCCAAAACCATGTCGATGTGTTTCTGTATATAAGAATCATCACTGGTGATTTTTCCCAAATTCTTTACTTCAGCAAACTTAAAGCTATCCTTTTCGGCTAATTCAAGAACTTGCTTACCGTCATCTCCACTAATGAATTCTCCTTTGTCATTCAAAAGCTTTAGTGCATTCCATTGTACAGGATTATGGCTAGCAGTAAGTATAATTCCTCCTCCAGCGCCCTCCAAAGGAACGGCTATTTC
>CAYGKL010000181.1:0-1951 GCA_964350505.1 uncultured Roseivirgaceae bacterium
AAACAACTATAGAAAACGGCCTCTTTCAGATGCCAAGAATTGGAGATACAGCACCGGACTTTGAAGCTGTAACCACTAAAGGTAAAATTAAGCTTTCGGATTTTGCTAAAGATAAATGGATTGTAATGTTTTCTCACCCAGCAGACTTTACGCCAGTTTGTACTACTGAAATGAGCGGTTTTGCGCTTAGAAAGTCAGAATTCGAAGCGTTAAACACGGAACTTTTGGGTTTGAGTATCGATAGCATTCACGCTCATTTGGGGTGGGTAGATAACGTGAGAAGGAATACAGGTGTATATTTTGATTTCCCTATCATAGCCGATTTAGACATGAAGGTGTCGAAATTATATGGAATGCTTCAGCCTAATGAGAGTGAAACAGCAGCGGTTAGAGCAGTATTTTTTATCGACCCGAGTAAAAAGGTGAGACTCATCATGTATTACCCTTTGAACGTAGGTCGTAATATGGACGAAATTCTCAGAGCTCTAGAGGCTTTACAAACCGCAGATAAGTACAAGGTGGCAATGCCATTGGATTGGAAAAAAGGAGATAAGGTCATTGTTCCACCACCAAAAACTTTAGAGGAGATGGACGCAAGGATTGCAGATAATACGCTAGAAAAGGTAGATTTTTATTTAGCTAAAAAGGAATTAGTCTAAGGTTCAATCATTAATGATTGGGATCTGAAGTGATATTACAAAGTAGAAAATAGGATAATTATGTTTGGTTTATTTAAACAAGAAAAGGAATACAAAGACATTGATGCCGCAGAATATGCAGAATTAATGAAAGATAAAAACACGGTTATTTTGGATGTGAGGTCTCCTCAAGAACTTGGAGAAGGTTTTGTGCCTGGTTATGTAATGATCAGTTTGTTTGACCCTAGTTTCCAAGCTAAAATATCGAAATTGGATAAGTCTAAGGCTTATTTAGTTTACTGCAGAAGCGGCAACCGAAGTAAAACGGCATGCTCTATGATGGCAAACTTGGGGTTTGACCAACTTTATAATTTGAAAGGTGGAGTTCACGCTTGGAATAGAATTGCTTCTTAATTGAATGAAAGGTACTAATCAAAATATTCGTTTAGCTTTTCTTTTGAGTTTAACCCTTGGGTTGGCGCCATTTTTTCCAGAACCACATATCTGGGGTAAGATAAAATGGTTAGCGGGAGGTGCTGTAGGCATGCAGCCCATGGATTATTTTGATGTGGTGCTCCATGGTGGGCCTTGGGTAATTCTTTTATCCTTGCTGACGATCAGAGTCATTAGAAGGAAGGAAAATCCAGCGTAGTGAAAAGGGATTCAAAATTAAAGGGCTGATAGAAATATCAGCCTTTTTAATGTAATCTAGAGATAGTTACCTGATAGGATTTAACCTTAATTTTCTTTCAATGCTTTTGCTACTATATCGTAAGCTTCTTGTGAAAGTACTTCTGTCCAAATAGTTTCTCCTGTGTAGATAGCCAAATAAGTTACGTCCATTTCTTTTGATGAAGCATGCCAGTGTTCAACGTTCGCAGAGCATTTCAACACATCTCCTTCTTTCATTAACATAGGCTTTTTTCCTTTTTCTTGATAATAACCTTGTCCTTCTACAATTATAAGTACTTGAGAGGTACTATGCTTATGCCAGTCTAAAGTAGAATTAGCCTTGAAAGTGGCTTTGGTAATGTTAAAGTTCAGAGATTCATCTGCTTGCAAGAGTGAATTTAACCAAGCCTCTCCAATGTAATGTGTGTTGGGAGCCTTGTTTCCTTGCGTTTTGTATGAGCTAACAGTATATGCGTTATTCTGTGCAAAACTTAAAATAGGTATGAAGGAAATGAGGGTGATAAACAGTTTTCTCATAGTGTTGAATTAAGAATCAGAAGATAACAAAAAAGGCCAGCATTATTGCTAGCCTTTTGTTTTGCTCCTCCTCTTGGACTCGAACCAAGGACCCTCTGATTAAC
>CAYGKL010000182.1:0-1844 GCA_964350505.1 uncultured Roseivirgaceae bacterium
TCTCATATAGTTAATTAAAAAAGGCCAATATAGCCAATAGGAGGGTGTTTTAATTTTAAAGGTGTTGCATACTTCTAACCGTTTTCAAACGCTTATAAATACTTGTTGTCGGCTACGCCAATTGATGTAGCAAGTGAAATGGAGAAGCTTTGGTTCAACTAGCTGTGTTGACTGAACATAGTGATCTCACGCTTTATTTTACTCCGTAATGATTGCTGTTGTTATGCCTTATGCGGTTTCCTGATTCATGGTCAAACCCACTACCACTTTGCCTCAAGTATTTTATCCAACCCAAATCATTTTTTCCTATTTTCATCGCTTAATTCATTTCAAACAATGGAAGAGATAGATTATAATGATGACTCTAAGGAAGGTAAACTCAGGCGTTGGGTAGCCAACCTTCAACTCGAGAGCTGGCAGCTAGAATTACTAATTACTGGTTTTTCCATTTTTCTTCTGGCCAGTGGCTACTCTGAATATGAAGACTTTAGGCGAAATACGAGCTTCAATAAATTAGTGATCGCTAACGATTCGAGCATAATTGTTTCAGGTGCAGGACGGTTTATTCTCAATACGATACCCACAGCCTTTCGATTCTTCCTCATCAGTTTGTTATTACATCTATTGCTCAGAGGCTTTTGGATTGGTATAGTAGGTTTGAGCTCTGTATCTAATGTGATCGACTTTGAAAAGCTTAAGCTCAAAGGGCCGTTTAGAAAATATATACCAAATAATGTGAGGTCTCTAGACGATCTAATTTTTTACGTAGACCAAATTTCAAGTGTTATTTTCGCTTACACTTACCTGTTGGTTTTTTCCATTATCTCAGTGGTATTGGTTGCTTCTTTTTTATTCCTTTTCATAGGCTTGTTTAATGTTATTCCTGCATATATTGATAATACAGCCATTTCTGCTTTGCTCGTTTTTTTAGTGATGATATTGGCTTTGATTTTGTTAATAGGTGCGGTCCTTTTCTTTATTGATTCATTGTTTTTTAGCGTTTTTAAAAAGTCTAAATGGTTCTCAATTATATTTTATCCGGTTTATAGGTTTTATAGCGCTTTAAGCTTGGCGTTTATTTACCGGAGTATTTACTATCACCTCATTACCAACTTTAAGAAAAAACAGATCATCACGGTAACTGGTTTTTTACTGTTGTTCGCCTTTCTGGCAGATAGCTTTGAATCATGGGATAGGTATACATTCTTTCCAAATAGTAACACGAAAAGTGAGAACGTACTCAGATCAGTACACTATGACGATGAGAGAGAAGATTCCTATATCTATGACGCCAGTATTCCATCAAAAATCATTAAGGGAAATTTCTTGCCTTTATTTATTCGTTATTCACCACAACAGAATGTGGCGATACGATATTTCTGTCCAGAAATTGACAGTTTTAATGAGGAAATTAATTTCTCCGATGGGTTTAAAGCAGGAGTTCAGTCTCAATCGGACACGAGTAAAATAGAATCTGCGCTAATAAAAGGGCATAGTAACAGCCAAATAAGGAATGGGCTCGACTGTATTCAGCAAGTATATGAGGTGTATTTGGATAATGAAATGATTGAAAATGATTTCGTGTTCACTCAGCATTCTAATAAACAAGAGAAAGGCTTCTTACAGATGATTGACATTTTGGGCTTGACAAGAGGGAGGCATGTAATAACCGTTAAACGCCAAGAATATAGAGGCAATGTATTGATCCAAGACATTGAGCCCAAGAGTTTTAAAATGGACAATTTGATAGACATCGTATTCTGGAAGGAATAATTCTCGAAACGATAATTGGTAGATTATCTCCAACGAATTCTGTTGGCCTTTTTTGCCTTTACAAAGCTATC
>CAYGKL010000183.1:0-1728 GCA_964350505.1 uncultured Roseivirgaceae bacterium
CACCCGTTGGAACGACCATCTTTTTGGCCTATATTCACCATTCAAGGCACACACAAACGATAAGCTCAATGAGCAAGCTGAGTTACGAACAAATTTCAATACGAAATAGTAACTTTAGATCTATCTGAGAAGATATGCTCACTGAACTTATCAGGACGTTATGAAGCACTAACCAGTATAACACAATCATCTTCTACTAATTAATGATAGACACTTCCTTAACTTCCTCTAACTTCTACTTCTTACTGGCTGTTTTTCAGGGGGTGGTACTGGCATTTATTATTATCTTATGGAGACCCATCAGAAAAGCCAACCTCTTTTTCGGCTTGCTTGTCTTTCTGTTCTCACTGTCCCTTTTACACCTCATTCTGGAAGAGTCAATCAGCGCATTCAATGCCAAATTCCCCATCCCAATGGAATTCAGCCTGTCATATGGTCCATTGGCATATATCCACCTTATGTATATCAAGGATCCAAAGAGGACTTTTCTGAAAAGAGATTTATTACATTTCTTACCATCACTTCTGTTGGATGGTGTTTTCTTCACTGCCTTCTTCCTTTATATTAGAAGCCATATGGAGTGGGCCAATGCAAGTATTCTTACGATACAGTCCATAGCCCTGGCTTTTTCATTTTTAGGAGCTTTACAACTAAGCATTTACACCTATTTTATTTATAAAGAATCCGTTGAGGCGAAAAAAGTGCTTAAGGAGTTTCAAAAAATCAAAAGATGGCTCAACTTCCTGATTGGCTCATGGAGTGTGATCATTGGCTTTCTGGTCCTGGCCGTTCCGATAGGGCTAATCTTTATTGAGGATGTAGATGAAAATTCATTTCTACTGTATAAGCCTTTGGGAATCCTGATCTGTTTGTGGATATACTTTCTGGGGTATATATACTTGTTAAAATACGCTCCAGTGATAGAAATTTATGCTGCTCGAATCGCAAAGTTTAGTTTTTCAGAACAAGAGTTGGATGACCGGAAGAATCATCTCCTTCTTGCGCTCAAGGAAGAAAAGCTCTATCAGGATTCAAGCCTGACCATCGCCAAGTTGGCCAACCATCTTAATTTACCCATTAATAGTTTGTCTATCCTAATTAACGAATCTCTACAAACAAATTTCAACGATCTCATTAATCAACATCGCGTGTTGGCTTTTAAAGAACGCGTTCTTCAACCCGACAGTCATAAGTACTCCATTTTGGGATTAGGGCAAGACGTAGGCTTTCGTTCTAAGGCTTCTTTTTACCGTGCCTTTAAGAAGGAAACAGGTATAACTCCTACACAGTTTATCAAGTCTCAGGTCTAGAGAGGTTTCATATGGCTATTTGAGACCTTTCTGGTTTGATTTTTTGCCAGTCTACTGAGACTTTTAGGAAAAACGAAAAAATGAAAAGGATATGTATCGCACTTGTGAGCACATTAATTTTATCTCACTACAGCTTTGGTCAGAGTAAACTAGTCAATGTGAAATCTAAGAAATTTAAGACCTCTGAAGGTCTTAAGATCGAAGGACAAGTCGGCTATCTGGAAGTATCTGAAAACCGCAAAGATCCCTCAAGTAGAAAGATTCAATTAAAATACATCCATCCGGCATGAAAATATTAGAAGCAAAGTAATCAATCAGTCCAAAAATGGTTTTGCCCTCCAGCGGCTTGATGAAATCCAAAGGTGTGAAATCGGACCAGATATTAAATGAAAATACCGTACCCAATCCCAGGGTCCAC
>CAYGKL010000184.1:0-1723 GCA_964350505.1 uncultured Roseivirgaceae bacterium
AACCTAGCGGTCTCTACTTCTTCATAAGAAAGCTCAGGGTGCGCATGAATATGTCTTCTAATTTCGATTGTCTCACCGGCAAATTCTGCAGCTAGTTTTTTTACCTTTTGCTGATCAATCATTCTTGATAGAAAATTTATCTGGAACGATGGAAGCCGTTGGATAATAGGCTCTGATTTTTCTATACAGTGGCTGCGCTTCTATCTGCTGATAAAACTGGCCTACCTTCACAAAATAGGTTGGTAATTTATAACTGAACTGAGCATCCCATTCAGGTACCAAGTCGAAAAGCCTGTTTCGTACTCTTCCGGCCTGTAGTTCATCGTTTCCAGAGTACACCAAGACAGTATAACCATTGATGAGCCTAATGCTGTCATTTTTTACTCTCATTGAATCGATAACTCCGTTCAGCTTATTAGAGATATCAAAAGAAACATCCATTGATTCATTCGCTAACACCTTCTTAGCAGCTATTTCCTGATTCTCTTGAGGCTCAAAAGTTGGCCTGTATTGACTCAGGTCATCCTCAAACGAATAGTCAATCACTTCTTTATTCTGCGGAACAGCCTGTGGCGCACAGGCATAAATTCCCACAAAAAGCAGTACTAAAAACAATGAGATATTTTGATAGAATTTACTCATCGAGCAAAACACATTTGTTGTTCATGATGTCTTCTTCCACCATTTTGAACTTAACGTCTTTCATCACTTTTCCGTCTGGATATTGAACAGAAACCCTATCGTTTCTTCCATATACTTTTTCCGACTTTATTGGCGCTGTTTTTTCAACTGGCGGTCTATTACGAGTATCTTGTCTTCCAACCAAAGCACTTTGAGACTCTTCTTTAGATTCATTGTAGCTTTCTTTCTTCGAAGAATTTCTTGCTTCTTGAACTCTATTCGGGTCTTCACTAGGGATAAAGGCTTTTGTTAAGAACGAAATCGTCTCTTCATTTACTTTACTCAAGAAGACTTTGAACATTTGAAATGCTTCAAACTTGTAGATCAAAAGCGGGTCTTTCTGCTCATAAACTGCATTCTGAACCGACTGCTTCAAATCATCCATTTCTCTTAAATGCTCCTTCCAAGTGAGGTCAATTACACCAAGGGTAATTGCTTTTTCCATCACCTTGATCAATTCAGCATTATTGGTGTCAATGGTTTTCTCCAAATTAACGGCAACACCTATCTGGCGCTTACCATCAGTAAATGGAAGTAGGATATTTTGAACAGTTGCTCCTCTTTCCTTTTGAATGTGCTTCATAAGAGGCAGTGCACGTTCAGCAATCAATCTGTTCTTAGACTGATAAGCTGAATAAGCCTCCTCATACAGATCATTCACCAAATTGTTCTCACTAGTTTCAAGGAATTCATTCTCGGAAATCTTAGTATCAAGACCAAGTACACTGATGGTGCTTAGTTTGAAGGCATCATAATCTGAACCTCCTTTAGAGTTGTTTACAATATCCTCGCAGGTATCATAAATCATGTTCATGATGTCTAACTGAAGTCGCTCTCCATGCAAAGCATTCTTACGTCTGTCATAAATAACAGTACGCTGCTGGTTCATTACATCATCATACTCAAGTAGTCTCTTTCTGATACCGAAGTTATTCTCTTCAACCTTTCTTTGAGCTCTTTCTATAGATTTGGTAATCATGGAATGCTGAATCATTTCGCCTTCCTGAAGTCCCATTCTATCCATAAGTTTGGCAACTCTGTC
>CAYGKL010000185.1:0-1534 GCA_964350505.1 uncultured Roseivirgaceae bacterium
CTTCCTTTTTTTATGGATTCAGGGACTGACTCCAAGTAAGATCTTGAATTGTTAAATCTTGATGATTTAATAGTTTCAGACAGAACCTTGAATTATGGCTTTCCTAATTATCATTTTGAATGAGTAAAGGTGTTTTACCATCTGTTATAATCACTTTCGAATTTTGAGATTTAGCCAATTCCATAAAGGCTTCTATGCTTTTAAATTCAAGAATCATTTTTGTTAATCCCTCACCTAAGATTTTTTGCGCATCGCGGGTACCTTTTGCCTCGATGAGTTTGCGTTCTGCCTCTAGTTTTTCTCTATCTAGAATAAACTTCATGCGCATGGCATCTTGCTCGGCCTGTAGTTTTTGTTCAATACTATTGGCTAATGCTGCAGGTAATTGAATGCTCTTTAATAAAACCTCTTCAATGATGATACCTCTATTGACAAGAATCTCACTCATTCGTTTCGATATGGCATTTTCTATGTCGGCACGCATACCAGAATGCATGTCTTTGGCGCTGTAGCGAGCACAAACATCGGCACTAGCACTTCTGAAAATATTAGCAATGATGGGTTCGAAATTCAAGCCAAGGTCTTCCACAACCTGTGGTACTTTCTCTGCATTGACTTGATATAGAATTGAAATTTGTGAGGTAATACTAAGTCCTTCTTTGCTTGGAAGACTTATCGTCAGTTCAAGGTTCTCTGTTTGGGTAGATACCTTGATGACTCTACTGTTTAAAGGGTTAAACCAAATGGAACCAGATGATGTGGACTCATCGCTGAGCTTACCCATTCTCTGTTTAACGCCTACCTCGCCAGGGCGAACAATGGCACAACTACTGATAAAGACCGATAAAATAAGAAAAGCTACTATTCTCATAAGGATGTGTTTTTATGGATGTTTTAATAGGGAATAATTAGTAGTGTTTTACTCTTATTTTCACAATAAGTTTCAGTATAAGGAGATTTCGTTAGAGCAATGCCGTAGTGTATATTTCGATTAACTCACTTGAAGAGTTTGTTACGCTTGAACTTCAAAAAGTGTTTAACTACATCCAAAGCATTCTATAGATGAAAGCCTTTATGGCGGCCAACGATTGGTTAGCGGAAAAGGCTTAGCTCTCACACCTTAGACACTAGGTTTTAGATTTTAATAAAGGAAGTTCAGTCCCGAGGGTTTGGGATTATCTTCCTTTTTTATTGCTTCCAGACCACTCTAAAAGTTGGAAAAGCTTTGTGAATGAAAATCGCAGAAGGCTTAAGTAATTCAAAGCCTAAAGGTTTTTTTAGCACCCATGCAGCAAAGTACCAGAATCCTTAAAACTCAAAGCCTAATTGATCAGGTTTGGTAATAGAACCAATCTGCTGATTGCTTCATCTTATTCAGTTTACTTAGCCGACAACAAGTATTTATAAGCGTTTGAAAACGGTTATATGTTAACAGTGCCTATAAAATTAAAATGACCTCCTATTGGCTATATTGACCATTTTTATTTAACTATATGAGATATATCGTGCATAAAAGTGCACGATAGCCAACGTT
>CAYGKL010000186.1:0-1505 GCA_964350505.1 uncultured Roseivirgaceae bacterium
ACATTATGTGGGCAGTATCACCTTAGATGAGTCCTTAATGGATGCCGCAGATCTTTTGGAGAACGAGAAGGTTCAGATTGTAAACGTAAACAATGGTGAACGCTTTGAGACATATGTGATTAAGGGTGAAAGAAATAGTGGAACAGTTTGCCTTAATGGCCCTGCTGCTAGAAAAGTTCAGGTGGGAGATATCATTATCATCGTTTCATACGGAATAATTAATAAGGAAGAAGCAAAAAATCACAAGCCTGTTGTGGTTTTTCCTGATCAGAATAATAGCCTTAATTAACACGATTGAAATTTAGTCTAAAAGAGGTACTCAAATACTTTATTGTACTCATCATAACTGGTGGCATAGTCTGGTATTTGCTTGCAGAGATTAAGTTAGAAAGCTTCAAATCAGCACTCAAAGAGTTTAACTTTTGGTGGATTGGCCTAAGTATCATACTCTCAATTCTCAGTCACGTTCTAAGAGCCTGGAGATGGAACCTCATGATCGAAAGCACAGGTAATAGAACAAGTTTGGTCAATGGCTATTTTGCTGTCATGATTGGCTACTTGGCCAACTCTATATTTCCAAGGTTAGGCGAAGTAACTCGCTGTGGAATAATTCATAAGACCAATGATGTGCCTATTGCAACTTCGTTAGGCACCGTAGTTACTGAAAGAGTGATAGATCTCTTTATGCTACTTTTGGTTACTTCAATAACTTTTTTACTGCAATTCAATCTGCTAGAAGGCTATTTCCGAAGGGGATTGTCATCTGTTCAGAATACGCTCATTGAAAATTGGTGGGTTTTACTTCTTCTCTTATTAGTAGGCATTGTAGGTCTATATATTCTCTTTTATACTCAATTGGGCAAAAAAGTTAAGCTAGTGGCCAAGCTCCAAGAATTTGTAAAAGGACTATGGCAAGGCATCATTAGCCTTAGAAATGTTGAAAGTCAACTAAGTTTTTGGGGGGCAACTCTAGCAATATGGATTTTGTACTTCTTCATGTTATATGTGATTACTTTCGGGTCTCCACTAACCGAAAATCTTGGCATTTTGGCAGGGTTATCCATACTTGTTATGGGAAGTTTTGGCATGGCCTCTCCTATACCTAACGGAATTGGTGTATTTCATACACTTGTGGCAGGTGTTTTAGTACTTTATGGCATACAGAATGAGGACGGAATAATATTTGCCACCATCATGCATACCTCACAGTTTCTAACTGTTTTGGTTATTGGTTCATTAAGTTTGATCTTAGTTAACCTAAAAAATAAAAAGGAAGAAAAGGTTGGAAACCCATCACAAAATCAAGTCTAAAAGCGAGTTAAAAGCTCAAATGAAGGAGTGGAAATCTGCTGGCGAAAAGGTAGTATTCTCCAATGGCTGCTTCGATATTATTCATTTAGGGCATATTGACTATCTAGAAAAGGCAAGAGGCTTAGGAGACCGACTGGTAATTGGTTTAAACTCGGACGAATCGGTTGCTAAATTAAAGGGCGAAAATCGACCAG